>CAJYBK010000277.1 GCA_913064955.1 uncultured Flavobacteriales bacterium | reverse complement strand
TTGGGAATTGCAAAAACGGCTTCAAGACAACATGTGCGACCCTTGTGTTAGCTAGACCATATGAATGTAGGTGCTTTAATGGCTGTCACTACCAAGTGTTGTCCAAATTTTGTAGGCACAGCCAACGATATTGCTCCGTCAAGAACAACATATTCTCCTGTGGGTAGTAATTTTCCGTTTCTATAGTATCTTTTCATTCTTTATTCTCAATCTTGGTGTCTGAGCGTAGTCGAAGCCACATTTTGTAATGGCTATCATTTTTACATTCTGAATATTTTGCATCAAGCAAATGTATTTGAAGACTTTACCAGATTTATCAAAAACTGGATCAATGGTAGCCTGCATCCATATGGGATAATTGAACTTGTCATACACTAAAAATTCACTACTTCCTTTTCTACCTTTAGCAAGTAATTTTGCCAATTTAGTAAATTTGGATATGTCTGAACCTTCACCTCTAAAAAGCCTGCCAGGTAGTTTGTCCATGACTTCATTTTCTGTATATCCAAATTCCTTAACAAACGCACCATTTACCCATTCAATTTTCCAATCGGATTTCGTTATGAAAATCGGATTTTGAGAGTGTTGTGCAACTAGAGATAGACGCTCAGACACTTCTTCTTGACTCTTTTGTTCTGTGATATCAGTTACAATCTCAATGATTTGTGTTAGTTCCCCTTCATCATCGTAAATTGGAGTGGTGTTAACAAGAATCCATATAATATCACCTTTCTTATTATAATGAGCAATTCTTTTTGATTTAGTGAAAACATCCTCCCCATGTGTAATAGACTTTAATTCATCTTGGAAAAAGTCGGGAGTTTTAAAGAAGGAGGATGGTTTTTTACCTAATATTTCATCCATTGAATATCCACATATCTTCAAGAAACTTTCGTTGCACCATTTCACTTTACCTTCAGGCGTAGTTATTACAACACCATTAGTTACTGCTTCCGCTACTATGGACAATTCTTTAATTTCGTCTTCTTTGATTTTATTTTCTGTGATGTCAGAAACAATGCTTATGTACTGCTTAATCTCCCCTTTGTCATCATACACAACCGTTTCATTCATTAATAGCCAAATAACTTCTCCAGTGCTTTTAACCATTGGTATTTGGATAGAAGACAAGTCATTTCCTCTTTTTGCTTCAAATAACTCCAATTCAGGTTTGTAAAAATCAGGGAAATTAAAATGATTCGAAGGTCTTTGTCCAATCAATTGAGCTAAAGGTCGATCTACTAATTTTTCAAAACTTTCATTACACCAGATAATATTATCATCAGCATTTCTGATAACTACTCCGTTAGATACAGATTCCGAAACTGTAGATAGTAAGGAGATCCTAGATTCTTGCTCTCTTACCAGGGTTACATCAGCCCCAATTGCCATTAAAAACTCATCTTCAATGATTTGAAATGACCACTCGATCAGTCTTTCAGAACCTAAAAGTTCAGAATGAATTGTCTCATCAATTGATTTGTGTGGTTTGTTAGTGGAAATTTGAATACCGATACTACGCTTTATATTTTCTTTTTGCTGGTCTGAACAATTTCGAATATTATACCATTCATTGCCAAGTATAAAGTTGTCTTCTTTTTGAAAGAAGTTGTTTAAATAAGGATTTGCATAAACAACCTCTCCGTTATTATTATAAACTAAAACTAGTTTATCATAGGTGTTCAAAATCTTATCAGCAAACGTTACTTTACTGATTTTATTCACTTGGAAAATGTGAAAAATAAAGGAGAAGAATAATATCAAAATGATACCTAAACTAAAGTAGATCTGGTTATTTTCAGAAAAATTCACATTTAATCCAACATATAATAATACAGCAACTGAAAGTGTCCAATAAATAAGAAACAGTCGCATATTATCAAATGCAATGGTAGAAAATGCAATGATTACAATTAATTCTATGGTAATCAAAGGTTCAAAATTCGAAGTAGAAACACGATAAACAAGAAAGAAAGTTAGAATTAATGAATTAATCAATGCGAAAACAGAAACACTATTTTCTGATACTCTTTTAATATATGAATACGCTGTAAAAATTAACCCTAATACAGAAATTATTATAATAGGTATCCACATTGGTTTTACTATATCTGTAAGGTCAGTAGAAATCCATTCCATAATTGGGAAGGCAAGAGCTAACCCTATAGCCAAAAATCTAGAACGGTGCAGGTAAACGGTGTAAGTAGAATAGGATTTAAAATTATTGAAATCAAAATTACTTCGAATAGCAAAGACGACAATACCTATGCAAATAACTAACCCTATAATTAATGAAATAAACCATACTTCTTTGTAAAATGGTTGCGTGATTTGGAATGCATATTCAACTAAATTACTTTCTGTTTGATTGAATCCAACTGCTTTTACTTGCAAAGTGTAATTACCCACTGATAAATTATTTAAAGTAATCTCACCTTTAGCAACAGGTCCAATCCATTTATCTGTCTCCGATAGTCTATAAAAATAATTGATATTTGAGTTTTTACCCCACTGGTTACTTCTAAATATAAAACTAATAGACTGTTCTGATTTGATAAATGAAGGGTTCGTTGGGAGGTTTCCAATCAGATCAGTATAGTCGATTTTCCCTTCTTCTTTTAATGCTTCAAAATTAGGGTTTGAGAAATTTAATCTAATTTCACTAAGTTGAATACTAGCACTAGTTATAGTTGTTTTGAAAATGTAAGGTGAAAATTTAACTATTGCTTTGTTAGTTACCCAATATTCATAATTGTCTATGGTTACTCTAGAACTTCTATTAAAAGTTGATCCATTAATTCCAGATTGTTTACTATAATTATAAACCGAAAGATCCTCAAGGTTTAGAAATATAAGACCATTGTTAGAGCCTAACCATAATCCATTAAATTTACTTGAATAAATTAATGACTTAAAATTGGCGTTAAAGTCTTCGTCAAATTTGTAATTAATTAGTTGATTATCTATGGTAAATTGATACAATCCGAAACTGGTACTAATCCATATATTACCTAGGTCATCGGAACAATAATCGGAAACAATTCCAACATCCTTTTGGATCACAAACTGAGTAGAATCTTTGATATAAGTAATGCCACCTTTTGGGCTTGCCACCCAGTACCTATTTTGAGCATCAGTAAATGTTGATGTTGTAAATGAAAGGTCCGTTGTATTTTCGTATCTAATCCATTTATCAGTATCAATGTTTTTCTCAAACCATCCGTAATTATAATTGTTTATGACTAGTTTGTTGCCAGAGATTTGAACATTGGTATTCGAGTTGAAACCGGATTGTGTTTGACTGGATTTTGCATACAGAAATAAGGAGTCATTGGATATTTCATATAGTCCATCAAAACTAGCCAACCAAATTTCACTTCCGTTTGAAGTTATTCCTTTTATGTCTTGAAGTGCCTCATGATGAAAATGTTCAATGATATTGGAAGTATTAATTGTACTTACTCCATTACTGGATGTAAAAAGTAAGTTGTCTTGAAGTTTGTTTATGACAACATTGCTGTTGTAGAAATCATCTTTTTCATTTATGATACTTGTAAAACTTGAAGGATGCGTCATGTAGATTCCGCTTCCAATAGTAGCAATCCAAATATTATTAGCATTGTCAAAACAAAAATCAGCAATAGAAGAATTACTCAATCCATGTTCGGTCCGTAATTGGTTTACTTGCCCTTGCTTAAAAATAAGAACATTACCTTCATCATCACCAATCCAGATGTTTCCGCTGGGAGCACTTTTTATTTTTAGGTTTGTTGCGATTTGAGGCAAATCATAAATTTCAACTTCTTTTTCGTCAAACTTAATCATCTGATTGTTGTCCAAGAGAGCATATAGATTTTTTTCAAGCATAATATCTATCACATTAAACTGGACAGGCTTGTTTATTACATTAACAATACTTGTATTATAAGA
>CAJYBK010000276.1 GCA_913064955.1 uncultured Flavobacteriales bacterium | reverse complement strand
ATTGTTGGTTTGCACTCAAGAGCAATTGGGAGACGTAACTTTTAGAGTGTTAGACATTGATAGAAACGAAGTCTACAATAGCAAAACCAAAGGTTCTAATACTTTTGATTTTAAGGTTGCTTCCACGCAACAACTTATTGTTGAGGTAAATGTACCTGAGTCTAAAGCTACCCATGATATGGATTTCCAGGGTTGTATATCTATATTAGTAGGATTCACAGAATAAGATTATCAAATACAATGTTTTTTTAAACGTGCTGAATCATTGATTTGGCACGTTTGTTGTTTTTAGTAGTGCGTAACCACTAAACAAACAATTATGAAAAACATAGCAATCGCAGTATTGAGTCTGATGACGATAGGCATCGCTCAAGCAAATACAAAAGGTATTTACGATATTCAAAGTACGGCTAGTGCATTTGAGTTTAGAAAAGTAGAGAATAAGTCATTTCACATTGGTGAAAAGTTAACTTATAGAGTGCATTACGGTTTTATGGATGCTGGTGAAGCAACATTAGAAGTCAAAGCTTCAGATAAAAAAGTAAATGGAAGAGATCTAATTCATGTGGTTTGCAAAGGAAGAAGTTTAGGGACTTTTAATTGGTTCTTCAAAGTGCAAGATAGATATGAAACATATTTAGACGCAGAAGGAATGTTTCCATGGATGTTTGTAAGAAGAGTATATGAGGGAGGTACAGAAATCAACCAAGATTATACATTTTTTCAGCATAAGCAAAAAGTGAACGATGGAAAGACAACTTATGATGTGCCAAACGATATTCAAGACAGGATACCATTTTATTATTACGCAAGAACCATTGATTTCTCAGGAGCAAAAATCGGAGATATCTTTGAATTTAAGTCTTTTGTAGATGGAGAAGTGTTTCCTGTGAAAATTAAATATCTTGGAAAGGATAATATCAAGATTAGAAACGGGAAGTTTGCTTGTCTAAAGTTTTGTCCAGTGATACAAACAGGTAGGATTTTCAAAAATGAAGAAGACTTAACAGTTTGGATTTCAGATGATGAAAACAAAATTCCTCTGCTTGCAAAAGCAAATATTTTGGTTGGATCAATCAAAATGGAAGTAACTAAATATGAAGGTTTAAAGAATAAAGTTGCAAGACTTTAAGTAGGTAAAATAGGTTAGAATCCCGAAGCAGTTTTGTTTCGGGATTTTTTTTGTCAAAAAATTAAAGTAAGATTAAAAATGCATAAATTCGCAGGCAAATTAGAAAGCAGATATGAACAAATTTAAAGGACTAGGTGTAGCATTAGTAACTCCATTTCAAGAAAGTGGAGCAGTAGACATGGCTGGCCTACAGAGATTGGTTGAGCACAATATCAATAACGGAACGGATTATTTGGTTGTTCAAGGTACTACCGGTGAATCTGCAACATTAACTAAAGAAGAAAAAAAAGCCGTATTGGATTTTGTTATAGAAATTAATGCTGGCAGAAAACCTATTGTTCTAGGAGTTGGAGGTAACAATACCGCTGAAGTAATAAATTCATTAAAATCTTTAGACTTTAAAGGGGTAGACGGAATTCTTTCAGTTAGTCCTTACTACAATAAGCCTTCTCAAGAAGGAATTTACCAGCACTTTAAGGCTATTTCTGCTGCGACTGATTTACCTATAATTATGTACAATGTGCCTGGTAGAACGATGAGTAATGTCACAGCTGAAACTACAGTTAGAATTGCAAGAGAATGCAAAAATATTGTCGCTATCAAAGAGGCTTCAGGGAATTTGGAGCAGGTAATGGAAATTATTCTAAACAAACCAAAAGGATTTTTGGTATTATCTGGTGATGATGCTTTGACTTTACCGCACATGGCCATTGGAGGAGATGGTGTGATTTCAGTAGTTGGAAATGCTTTTCCAAAAAGATTTTCAAGAATGGTTCACAATGGGATGGAGGGCAATATGATAGAAGCTCGTAAAGACCATTATGAATTAATAGAATTGATCCAAACTCTTTTTGCGGATGGAAACCCAGGTGGTATTAAAAGAGTTTTAAAAGAACTTGGTATTTGCAAAGAATACTTACGATTACCCTTAGTTCCTGTGAATGAAAAGGTGGCAAATAAACTTGATGCATTAACTAAAATGCTATCATAGAAAATTAAAATGTCTTTAAAGAATTCAAGGTCACATTGCATTATATGTGAAGTGACCTTTTTATTTTTATACCAAACCTCTTCCTACCTTTCGGATGGAGCCATCTTTTTGTAAGTCACCAAATAGTTTATCCAAAACACCATTAATGAAAGTGTTACTTTTTGGAGTGCTATAGAACTTCGAAATTTCGATATATTCATTTAGCGTAACTTTCAAAGGAATAGTTGAGAATTCTTTAGCCTCTGTAATAGCAAGGACCATTATAAAAATATCCATTTTGGCCAATCTTTCACTATCCCAGTTTTTGGTGTACTTGCCTAATAATTCAGTGTAAGATTCAAAATTGGTGACCGCCTTGTTAAACAATTTAGATACAAACTCTTCTTCATCATCTTTGTAAAGGTTGAAGATATCAGTAAGTTCATCACTATTCTTATCAAAGTTTTTAAGCGTCTTTAATGACATACCAAATACATGGTCAAAATCATCTTGCCAATGGATCCTCATTTCTTCAAAATGATTCAAAAGAATAGGGGAGTTACAAATTTCTCTTTTGAATAACTTCAGTATAAAATCCTTTTGCTGATCGAAATCTGGATTCTCGATAGCCATGTAGGCTATGTATAAATCCGAAGATTCAATTTGCAAGTATAATTTTTTAATCAAATCTTGATTCACATCACCAATCCAATCTAACTTCAGTTCCTCAGACTTACGCTTAAGCATTAGATTGTCTTCCAACAATGCAATGAGTTGATTATCTAAGAAATTACGATTTGGATTTAAACTTTCTTCTGTCGCTAAGATTTTACGTTTCCTTTCCTCAGATTTTCTCTCCGCGAAAAACTTTAATTCTGGTAATACTAACAAATATAAAATGTACAAATCATACATTTTGTCGATGCTATGAAGCAGTTCTTTTTCTCCTGCTGTAAGACTTTTGTTGTCTGATTGTGTAAAAGCATACAAAGCTTGTAATACTTTAATTCTTAAATGTCTTCTGTTTAGCATTTCGTTTTGGCTATTATTCCTCGTTTGGAATAAAATTATTGGTATAAAAAATTAAGTAACTTCTCTTTTGTTTAGAAGTACTTTTTGATGTTTGTTAATGAAGCAATTCTTTCTTCAGCTTTTTTATTCGCTATTTGATAGGTCGGTATTTTTTCACTTTGAGATGTTTTAACAATGTCTAAAGTAGTGTTGTAAATGTTTTCAGCCATATCCATTACTTGGTTTTGAGCAAGACCTGCAACCTCTCCGTAGCAATTCATTACACCTCCTGCATTGATTAAGAAATCTGGAGCATAGATTATACCTTGATCCATCACCTTGAAACCGTGAACACTTTCTTGAGCAAGTTGGTTATTTGCAGCTCCGGCAATAATGCTACATTTTTATCGTTTCAATGTGTCATCATTTACTGTTGCGCCCAAGGCACAAGGAGCATAGATATCTACATCAAGATCGTAAATCTCATCTATCCCAACTACTTCCGCATTGAACTTATTAGCCACGGCCATTAATGTTGGTTCGTGAATGTCTGATATGTATACTTTGGCACCTTCCTTAACTAAATGTTCTACTAAGTATTCTCCAACATGTCCTGCACCTTGAACAGAAATTTTCTTGCCATGCAGACTATCGTTCCCAAATTGAGCTTTTGCAGATGCTTTCATTCCCATGTAAACACCGTAAGCTGTTACTGGAGAAGGATCTCCACTTTTACCAGGTAAACCTGCTACGTGCTTTGTTTCCATAGCAACATAGGTCATATCTTTAGGGTTGATACCCACATCTTCAGCAGTAATGTATTTTCCTGCCAAGTTATTTAC
>CAJYBK010000275.1 GCA_913064955.1 uncultured Flavobacteriales bacterium | reverse complement strand
AATCAACAGTCTCAAAGTGGTGCATTCATGCAAGGTGACACTGCAGCTGTTACAATAGTGGTCTATCAAAACATGGATTACAGAATTTCTGCTTGCTGTCCTGATTACGAAGAAATGGATGGAAAACTTAAGTTCAGAATCATTGAAGAAGTAAAAGAAGCAGAATGGGTTACCAAAACAGTTACAGAAACAGTAACTGAGACCATCTACAAAACTGATGAATATGGTAATGAGCAAGCAGAAGATGTAGAGAAGCAAGTGACCAAAGAAGTTAAGAAAAGAGTTTTCTCCAAAAAGAAAGTAGTTAGATATGATGGATATAAGGATGAAGAGGCTAGCCTGTTTGAATTTATATCTGACAAAACTAGAAAACTAATCGTAGAAGTATATGTTCCTGAGGTTGGTGGTGAAGGTGGAGACCTTGAAGCAGGACAAGTTGTATGTGTTGGTCTTTTAATTGAACATAGACCCGCTCCTAAAAACTTAGGTAGATTCGGTAAATAAATATTACTTCTAATTAATTATATTTAACGGCTATTTTTCACGAAATAGCCGTTTTTTTTGTCTTCTGTCGAAATTTAAAAAATATTTCTTCAAAAATCTTTCAATAATATAAATCGATTGTTAATTTTACACAGGTTGTTGTTCCAACAATTCAGATCAACAGATTAATAATTTTTAAAGTAATAAGAAAGATGAGCGAAAATGCTAAAATTATCCTTGATGGAGAAACACATGAATTTCCAATAGTTGTAGGTACAGAAAATGAAAAAGCAATTGATATCTCAAAGTTGAGAGGTGCTACGGGATATATTACTTTAGATTATGGTTTTAAAAACACAGGTTCTACCAGTAGTGCCATTACGTTTCTTGATGGTGAAAAAGGAATATTAAGATATAGAGGTTATCCAATCGAACAATTGGCAGAACATGCAGAATTCCTTGAAGTTGCATATTTAGTTATTTATGGAGAACTTCCAACAAAACCTCAATACGAGAAATTCAAAACTGATATAGTTCGTCACACTTTGGTGCACGAAGATATGAAGCATTTCCTTGAAGCTTATCCAAGAGGAGCTCACCCAATGGGTATTGCAGCATCTATGGTTTGTTCTCTTTCTACATTCTATCCGGAATCTCAGGATACGAATAGGGAAGCAGAGGCTGTGAATCTTACAATAATTAGACTACTTGCTAAGTTGCCAACAATTGCTGCATGGTCACATAAAAACTCATTGCGTCATCCTTTTGTATATCCTCAGAATAAATACAGTTACACAGAAAATTTCATGCACATGATGTTCTCTATGCCAACTGAAGAATCTACACCTGACCCAATCGTTTCAAAAGCGTTAAACAAATTATTAATCTTACATGCTGATCACGAACAAAACTGTTCAGCTTCAACGGTAAGAATTGTTGGTTCTTCTCATGCTAACTTATATGCATCTGTAGCTGCAGGTGTTACTGCATTATGGGGACCGCTTCACGGTGGTGCAAATCAAGCGGTTATTGAAATGCTTGAAGCAATTAAAGCTGATGGTGGAGATGTAGATAAATGGATTGACAAAGCTAAAGATAAAGACGATACTTTCAGATTGATGGGATTCGGACATAGAGTGTACAAAAACTTTGATCCAAGAGCTACAATCATTAAGAAAGCAGCAGATGATGTATTAGATGCATTAGGAATTGATGATCCAGTTTTAGATATTGCTAAGAAACTTGAAAAAGTAGCTTTAGAAGATGAGTATTTCGTAAAAAGAGGTTTATACCCTAATGTAGATTTCTACTCTGGTATCATCTACAGAGCAATTGGTATTCCAACTGAAATGTTTACTGTAATGTTTGCACTTGGTAGACTTCCAGGTTGGATAGGACAATGGAAAGAAATGAGAGAAAACAATGAACCGATTGGAAGACCAAGACAGGTTTATACAGGGTCTAATAAAAGAGATTACGTTTCTATAGAAAAGAGATAATCAAATAAATTTCAACAAGCCCTTCAATTAATTTTGAGGGGCTTTTTTGTATCCAAAAATGAAAGAAAGAAGTGTCGATTTATACATCTTAGATCAAAAAGAAGAATTGAAAATAATACTTTCGATTCTCAACGATATCGTATTGGAATATGATTCAGAAATTAAAAGTTCTTTAAACTATGGTCTACCTTTCTATAAAATACCTGGTAATAAATCTGTTTGTTACCTAACTCCACATCAAAAAAACAGTGTAGACATAACTTTCTGGAATAGTTATAAAATAATCGATAAGTTCCCTCAATTAGATATAAGGGACAGAAAACGTATGGCATCATTAAACTACCGCAAAGCAGAAGACATTGACATTAAATTGATACAACAAATACTTGATGCAACTTTAAACCACATTAACCAATGAATGAAATCAATATTATAGGAGTGAACACAACTTCAGAAATTAATCAGGTGGTTGATTTAGGTGATGAGATTTGGAAAGAGCATTACACTCCAATAATAGGAAGCGAACAAGTAAATTATATGCTTGAAAAATTTCAATCAGTACCTGCCGTACAAAATCAAATACAGGATGGCTATTCTTACTTCTTAATTAGAAACAATAAAGTAAATATTGGTTACTTATCCGTTCAACCCAGGGAGAATGTATTATTTCTAAGTAAAATTTACTTATTAAAGAATTTTCGAGGACTAGGTCTATTTAGTTTTGCATTGAAATTTATTGAAGAAATAGCTATTGATCAGAAATTAAGTATCATGCAATTAACTGTGAATAAACACAATACAAAATCCATTTCGGCATACGAAGCAAAAGGATTTATCAAGATTAAAAGTGCCGTATTTGACATAGGTAATGGATTTGTGATGGATGATTTCGTGATGGAAAAATCACTTTAAGTTTTTTTAGCTTTAATTTAATATTCAACTGACTTAAGTCATTGAAAATAAGAAAGTTTTAATCTAATTTTGCCTTGAAATAAAATTACGCCATGAAAAGACCCTTAGACATCCTCGTTCTTTCAGATTTACATCTTGGAACTTATGGATGTAATGCTAAAGAATTACTGCATTATCTTGATTCAATTGATCCTAAAAAAATCATTCTAAATGGTGATATTATTGACATTTGGCATTTTTCTAAAAGATCCTGGCCTAAGTATCACACTAAAGTGATTCAAAAATTTATTACCTGGATTACAGAAGGAAAGTCAGTTGTATACATCACTGGAAATCATGATGAAGCAATGAGAAGATTTAGTGGCTTTTCTGTTAACAATTTTGAAATAACCAATAAAATTGTTTTAGAATTAGACAATAATGAAAAAGCATGGATATTCCATGGAGATGTTTTTGATGTTACCATGAAACATTCTAAATGGATCGCTAAACTTGGCGGCACAGGTTATAATTTCTTAATTTTCATCAATAGAATAATCAACTGGTTTTCTAAAAAATTTGCCAATAAAAAAGTTTCTTTTTCCAAGAGTATTAAAGACGGTGTTAAGAGTGCTGTTAAAAAAGCGAATAATTTTGAACAGACTGCTGCAGATATTTGTGCCGCTAATGGATACAATTATGTAATTTGTGGTCACATTCATCAACCCATTATTAAGAAGATGCAAACTAAAAAAGGCGAGGTAACCTACTTAAATTCTGGAGATTGGATCGAAAACTTAACTTCATTGGAATATAATAAAGGAGATTGGTCTATATTTACTTATGAAAAAAGTAAATTAAGAATGGATAAAGTTTAGTATCAATTAGAGGATTTAGATAGTTCCAAATTGTTTAAAAACATGGTGAAAGAATTTGAAAAAGATCACTTCATTCACAATAACTAAATTTTTGGTACAAAGTTTGAATACATTATAAATAACAATTAAAACCATTATTATGAAAAAGTTTTTTATCACAGCACTAGTTTTCGGAATCAGTTTTGCCGGAATATCTCAAAACAAAGAAGCAAAGACTGAGATCAAACA
>CAJYBK010000274.1 GCA_913064955.1 uncultured Flavobacteriales bacterium | reverse complement strand
TTTCACTTTCTAGAAATGATTGTACTTCATGTTTTTCATTTGCAGGATAAAGTACGTGAACGTTTGCACCAGCATCTAATGTGAAGCAGATGTTTGAATTGTTTGCTTTGCGGTATTCCCAAATCTTTTCAATCGCTTTCAATGTATTGGGTTTCATCAAGATGAAATATGGATTTGAACACATCATCATAGCATGAAGTGTCAAAGCCTCTGACTCTACCAATTCTATAAATCTTTTTTTATCACCTTCAATCAAAACATTTTTTAATTCTTCAAGGTTGCTGTGAGCTTGATTGAATCTGTTTTGAGCATATGGGTGATCGTGCATTAAATTATGTCCTACCGTGCTACTAACAGTTTTTTGCCCTTCGTCAATTAAAAGAATGGTATCTTGATAATCTTGAAAATAAGGATGAGCATGAATAAAGGGTGATGCAAAAAGGTCTGATGATTTCTCAAAAGCTGCTGTGATTCCCCATGATGCTAAACCGGGATAAACAGATCTAGCAGCACTTCCACTTCCTAATCTTGCTAAAAAAGAGGCTTTTTGAATGAAGAAACTGTCCTCCATTTGAGGGTTTAGACTTTTCTCAATATCCATGATACACAAACTTAAGGCACTTAAACCTGAAGCACTACTTGCGATACCGGAACTGTGAGGGAAAGTATTTTGCGTGTCAATTTTTAAGGATAGACCATTTAAATAAGGACAATACGGTAGAATTCTTTTTAGGAAAGTATCAATTTTAGGCTCGAATGATTCTTTTCGAGCACCTTCAGTCCACACTTCAAAATTCAACTCCTTTCCAACTGAACAATTCAACTTGGTAATCGTTTTGCAATTGCTTAACGTAAAACTAATAGAAGGATTAGCAGGGATTTGGTTTTCTTTTTTTCCCCAGTACTTCACCAAGGCGATGTTAGACGGAGATTCCCATGATGTAATTAACGATTTTGTTAAAACCCCTTCTTGGTTATAAATAAAATGATTTGTTGCTTTGCTCATAATTAGGGCAAAAATAAAACTTTTCAGCTACAGTAAAGAAGTAAATAGCATTCCATTGTTAATAATAAAATGTTACTTTAATGACATAACTCATGACTTTAAAAGTCGGTTTTGGTGTATATTTGCATTTTAAATTTTTAATTATATGAGTTTACAAGTAGTAAAATTTGACAACAAGAGATCTCCAGAGTTCTTTAAGGAACTTACCAAAAGAGTGAATTCCCATTTCAAATCAAACAACATTGGGAAGCATGGTGATTACAGAATGGTAGTTAAAACAATTCTTATGTTGACGTTTTATTTATTGCCATTTATTTTTATCGTCACAGGTGTAGTAACCAATTATTGGTTGATTGCATTAATGTGGGTGTTAACAGGAGTTGGAATGGCTGGAGTAGGGTTAAGTGTAATGCATGATGCATGTCACGGAGCATATTCTAAGAATAGTAAAGTAAATAAATTTGTTGGTAGTGTGATGCATATCATAGGTGGTAGTGATACTAACTGGAAGATACAGCATAATGTATTACACCATTCATTTACAAATATTGATGGACATGATGAGGATATTGATACGAATGGTTTGATGCGTTTTTCACCAAATCAAGAACGTAAGAAGTTTCACAGATGGCAAGTGTTTTATGCACCATTTTTATATGGTTTGATGACGTTTTTCTGGTTTATTGCGAAGGACTTTTTAGGTTTAGTAAGATATAAAGAGATGGATTTATTGAAGTCTCAAAAAACCACTTTCAGAAAAGAGTTGACTTCTTTAATTATAAGTAGAATTGTTTATTCTGCTATATTTATCGGTTTACCTCTTTATTTTGTGGCTATGCCATGGTACGGAACATTAGCATGCTTCTTTTTAATGCACTTTGTATGCGGGTTGATTTTAGCGTTGGTTTTTCAACCAGCACACGTTATTACCGAAACTGAGTTTTTTGTTCCTGATGAGAATTTATCAGTGGAAAACAATTGGGCAATTCATCAAATGAAAACAACTGCCAACTTTGCGAATAAAAGTTTTTTCTTTTCTTGGTTTGTAGGTGGATTAAATTTTCAAGTAGAGCATCACTTGTTTCCTAACATTTGTCACGTACATTACAAGAAAATCAGCAAAATTGTTAAGGAGACTGCCAATGAATATGGAGTACCTTATCATTCTGAAAAAACCTTTTTTGCTGCATTGAGAAATCACTTCACAATGATCAATAGACTAGGAAAAGGATCTATATAATTTTTGCTTTCCAAAAAAGCTAAATATGCCATTAATGCGCTTGTGTACATAGGACACAGGATGGATGATGGTCCAATCTTAATAAGTAAAATTTCTGAGGATGAAAATATTCCTCAGAAATTTTTAGAAGCTATTCTACTTGAATTAAAGAAAGAGGGAATTCTTAATAGTAAGAAGGGTAGAGGTGGAGGTTACTTTCTAATCAAAGAGTTGGAGGAAATTAATCTAGCCGAAATACTACGTATTTTTGACGGTCCTATAGCTTTGCTTCCTTGTGTCACACATGACTATTATAAAAGATGTGAAGAATGTAAGGATGAAGAAACCTGTGGTATCAGAAAAGTCTTTTTAGAATTAAGAAATATTACGGTTAAGCATCTTAAGGATTCTAGCCTTTCCAAAGTTGTTTCGATAGACGGAAATAAATAATTACTATAACTCTACTAGATTGGTAGAGTTTATTTATATATTTGCTCAAATTATTTTTATGGGCACTGCTGCTATTATCACTTTATGCGTAATTCTTGGGGCCGTTGTTCTGTTTGTAACAGAGTGGCTCAGCGTAGATTTAGTGGCCCTTTTAATTATTTCGTCATTAGTTGTTTTTGGTGTGTTGACCCCAGAGGAAGGTGTCGCTGGCTTTAGTAACAGTGCCACACTTACTGTAGCATTTATGTTTGTGATAAGTGCAGCGGTTCTGAAAACAGGCGCTCTACAATTTGCAGCAACCAAACTTTCTAATGTTTTTAGAGAGCATTATTTAAAAGGAATGTTCCTCATGATGTTATTGGTAGCAATTATTTCTGCTTTTGTGAATAACACTCCTGTTGTGGCCGTATTCATTCCGGTGGTAATTAAAATAGCCAATTCATCTGGTCGTAGCCCTGCAAGTATGCTGATTCCATTGTCTTTTGCTTCCATTTTAGGTGGCATGTGTACTCTTCTTGGATCTTCTACTAATATATTGGTTGATGGTATTGTTAGACAGGAAGGTCTTACTGGATTTGAAATGTTTACATTCTCTCAAATTGGAGTGATATTTTTAGCAATTGGATTAATGTACATGCTATTCATAGGAATCAAGTTACTACCTAATAGACCAACTCAAAAATTAAATGACCGTTACGATGTAAAGGATTATATAACTGAAATAAAATTAGAAAAAGGTCATTCTTCGATTGAAAAAAGAATCATGGACTCCGATTGGGTAAGAGAATTGGAAATGGACATTATAGAAGTAAGAAGGAAAGATGATCATTTTACTTTACCAGCTGGGGATTTTATACTTCATGAGGGAGATGTATTGAAAGTACAATGCAATGTCAACAAAATAAAAGAATTAAAGGATAAGGAGAAAGTTGGAGCAAAGTCAACTATTAAAATAAGTCGAGCAGATTTAAAAGGTACCGAAACTACATTAGTAGAAATGGTGATTACCGCAAATAGTGATTATGTTGGTCAAACTTTAAAGGATTTAGATTTTAGAAGAAAATTTAGAGCTGTACCATTAGCGGTTAAGCAGCGAGAGGAAATTCAAGATCAAAAATTGTATGATACTGTCCTGAAATCAGGAGATGTGATTCTGGCTGAAGTTAAAAATCACTATGTTGACGAGTTAAAGAAAATTGAAAGTCGTCAAAAAGCACCGTTTGTTTTGTTGAGTGAAGAAGGATTCCTGGATTTTAGTCCTAGAAAATTTGGATTGGTAATGTTAATTGTCATAGGAGTAGTGGTTTTAGCCTCTTTACAGGTTC
>CAJYBK010000273.1 GCA_913064955.1 uncultured Flavobacteriales bacterium | reverse complement strand
ACGTTAACGCTCCAGAGAATTTATTAGCCCCTGTCAATACTCAATGGAATGATTTTTATTATGTTTTAAATCAAGCGTGTAAGTCTGGCTTTGTTACTTCTAATAGGTTGGGCGTATTTTATAAAAAAGGACCAACTTGTTGTAATGACATTTGGGAAATTAAATACGATGATGTAGAAGAGATTGCGCAACAAGAAATTAAAACATTAGATGACATTAATAAGTTTCTCCCTGTTACGTTATACTTTCACAATGACAGACCAGGTCCAAGGAGTTTAGACACCTCTGTAGTAGATAATTACCTGACCACTTATGATAAATACAAAGCGCTGCAGCCAACTTACAGAGAGGAATACAGTAAAGGGCTAGAAGATGAATCTAAAGATGAAGCAATTTATGATATTGATGATTATTTCAAGAATTATGTAGACAAAGGTGTGGCTGACTTAGAATTATTTACCAAACTGTTGTTGGTCGAATTAGAAAAAGGAGAACGCATTGAGGTTACTGTAAAAGGATTCGCCAGCCCTTTAGCAAAGACCGATTATAACGTAAATCTAACCAAACGAAGAATCTCCACTTTGGTAAATTTCTTAAGGGAATATGATCAAGGGCAATTCAATGCTTATATTGATAATAAAGCTGAAAACGGAGGTCAATTGACTTTTCTTAAAATTCCATTTGGAGAATACACCGCCAACACTAATGTGAGTGATGATTATTATGACCAACGAAATTCAATCTACAACCGTAAAGCAGCAGTAGAAAGAAAGATTGAAATTCAATCGATTACATATGCAGAAAAAGACTCTATCTATGCTGGTCTAACTGTTTCAGATGGAACATTTGACTTTGGTAAAGTAAAGCAAGGAGAAGTGGTTAAACATACTTTCACGATTGAAAACACGGGAAATAAACCTTTGGAAATTAAAGATGTAATTGTAGGATGTGGCTGTAACACCACTAAACTTGCTCAACAATCAATATTACCAGGCGAAAAAGGAACTATTGAAGTTTCTTTTGACACGAAAAACATCATCGGTAAACAAGTTAAGTCTATTACCCTAATAGGAGATTCATTTCCAAAGACTAAGAGACTGGTAATTACAGCTGAAATTCTAGAATAAAAACAATATGACATATTTAAGACACTTTTTAATTGTGATAGCACTTTTTGTTGCTTCAAGCAACTACTCACAAGAATTTGCAGGTTACAGACAACCAGCAAGTCCAAAGGCTATTCCTAAACTTGTTATGAACGAGTTCAACGCAAACTATCCAGATGCGCTCACCAAAAGTTGGTACGTGACCCACCTTGTCTATTGGCAAAATGATTGCAGTTCCAACTGGTACTATGATTGGTATGGACCAAGAAATGTTACGATTTATACATTTGAAAAGCCAACCTATTTTGAAGTTGAATTTGTTGACAACCCAGGTGAATTGAGTCGAGCTATTTACAATTTATATGGCTATTGGTTCGAAACAAGAACACAAATCAATTCACTTCCGAAGTCTATTATAGAAAGTCTTCAATCCTCTGAATACAAAGGTTGGAAAATCTCTAGTTTTAAAGAAAGAATTGAATCACCTTCTTGGCCAAATGACATTTACAGATTTCAAGTATCCAAAGGACTTAAAACTAGAATTATCAGAATGGAAATTAACGGAACTATTATTCAAGCTAAATACATAAATGAATAAACATGAAAATTGATTTTACTAAAATATTTAACCATTTCTATGTTGACGTTGCGACTTTATTACCCAATATTCTAACCAGTATAATCGTCTTCATTTTATTTGTAATTGCTGGTAAACTTTTTTTTAAAATTATCGGTAATCGGATCCAAAAGAAATGGAAAGACAGTATTATTTCTAGTTTTATTGCTCAAGCTGCAAAATGGGTCATTTATATTTTTGGTGTCATCACTGCTTTATCCATTCTAGGATTTGGAGGGATTGCAGGAAGTTTGATGGCAGGTGCTGGAGTCAGTGCTATTGTATTTGGATTTGCATTTAAAGACATTGGTGAGAATTTCCTATCGGGAATAATACTAGCGCTTAAAAGACCTTTTGAAATAGGTGACATTATCGAAGTAGATGGATATAAAGGAAATGTAAAAGATTTAGATTTAAGAACCACTCACTTGAGAAATGTGGAAGGAAAAGACATTTACATTCCTAATTCTGCCATAATTAAAAGTACTTTGATTAATTATACTAAAGACGGCAATCTTAGAATCAACTTTATCATTGGTATCGCACCGGAATGTTCTATTGACCAAACCAGAGACTTAATCCTTAAATATTTAGCCAGCAATAAGCAAATATTGAAAGACCCTCGCCCAAATGTATTAGTGAAAGATTTAGGTGAATTTACAGTCGATTTACAGGTTTTATTTTGGGTTGACATATTAGTTAATAAAGACTTGCCAGATGTCTATCTAGGTCACAGCATTAGAAGTAAAGCAATCACGGATATTAAAGATATACTCGATAAAAACAACATTGAAATGCCCTCTCAAGTACTCGAACATAAAATGTATAGAGACAAGACACTGCAAGTTAATTCATCAAATTAAACATCATGAAAGAAACTATCATTTTACACCAACATTTTAATGCTTCTCCTGAAGATATTTACAATGCATGGTTAGACAGCAAAGAACATACGGCAATGACAGGTGGCGAAGCCGAATGCTCCGACAAAGCAGAGGGAGTCTTTACTACCTGGGATGGATACATCAGTGGTAGAAATATCAAATTAGTACCTAATATGGAAATAGTTCAAAATTGGAGAACTTCAGAATTCTTAGAAGATGACGAAGATTCCGTACTTAAAATTAGATTATCCAAAGTTAAGAATGGAACAGAGATGACACTACATCATAGTAATATACCAGAGGGACAATTACAATATGAAACAGGTTGGAAAGAACATTATTTTGAACCTATGACTGAATATTTCGACAATAAAAAAGCCAATTGATTTCTCAACTGGCTTTTTTCTCTATAACTTATTTATTCTAAAATCTAAATCTAAAGAATCCAGTACTAAATGAGATAGTAGGACCATTCTGCGTAAAGAATGTGATTGCATCTCTAGAAGCAATTCCTCCTTCCCAAGTTCCGTTTCCTGCAATAAACGTCATTCCAATTGGAATCGAGAAATCATAGTTACCACCAGTTACAAATCCAGAAGATAATCTCAACCATGGAATTGGCTTAATATCTCCGCCAAAACCAATTACAGCCTTTTCCAAGCCATTTGGCAAAACAATACCCTCAGCAGTCGCGTCATCATACTTCATTGGTATCAATACATCTATTCCAATTTGAGCAATTTCTCCTAATTGTAAACTCGCTCCGGTTCTAAATAAAGTCGGTAATTTTTGAACAATTTCTTTTTTACCATCCCATTTAAATAAGCCATCATCACCAGAAAGTTCTGAAATTGTTCCTAAAACATTGTAATTATTTAATCCACCTGATTCAGTATCAAACACCAAGGTATCTTCCATCGAATAAACATTTCCAGTCCATTTCATCGAACCTAAATTGGTCACGGCAAATGCAATTTTCAATTTCTTTTTAATCAAAAAATCCAATCCTAAATCAGCTCCAAAACCTTTCCCTACAGGATCAGGTATACTTCCAGAGTTGATTGAATCAAAACTAGGATTTAAAGATGCTTCACTTCCAAAATCAATTTTAAAGGCAGGAGATATAGAAGCAAAAGCAGTCAATTCTTCATTCTCAGATCTGACATCCATCATAGCAAAACCTTGAATAAATTTCAAGCCAACACCTCCAAAGATTTCAAATTCTTCATCTTTTCCGAAAATTTTCCTTCCATACGAAAGATTATATTCTCTTGTCCATGAAGCGGATATTCTACTTCCGTCCAATATTTTACTTATCATTTGTGGAACATTAGCAAAACCACTAATTACATTTTTTATACTGTCTGGATCTTGCATCCCTTCATAATTGGCAATATTTACAGTATCTACACCATTA
>CAJYBK010000272.1 GCA_913064955.1 uncultured Flavobacteriales bacterium | reverse complement strand
TGATTTGTCATTTATTGTTTTTTGAGTTTACGATTGCGACTCGTAACAGCGCAGCTCCCTAACAGTACTGCTTCCCTCCTCATTACTCCATTAATACAAAGGCAGACCAAAAGTAAGGATCATATTTCTTTCGCATTACTTTCTGTGCTTTCAGGAAAGAGGTTTTGATCTGTTTCGTTTTGGATAGGTATTTATAAAACAAAGTCATAAACTCTGCTGTTTCTTTATCTGGTACTTGCCACAAACTGGTAATTAAGTGTTGTACTCCTGCCATTTTGAAAGACCTTTGTAGGCCATAGACCCCCTCAGAACCTTTGATATCTCCAAGCCCTGATTCGCATGCAGAAAGTACCACTAAGTTGGTGTTGTGCATGTCGATGTTGGCTACTTCTGCGGCAGTAAGTATGCCGTCTTCACCTTGTGCTAGTGCAGATCTTTGCCATACATCGTTTCCTCCAGCAAGTACAATTCCAGAGCGCATTAGTGGGTTTTGGTTATCAACAAAACTCCATTGCGCATAGACATTAGCCGAACGTAGTTGTTGCAATTCTTCATCGGATGCGCCTCTAAAGAATACCTCCTCTTGGTAGAATTCATTGGCTTGTATCTCTGCTTTCGCGATTTCAGGGTTAGCAAAAAAGAAACCGTGAGAAGAAAGGTGAAGAATGCCTGCTTTAGCACAAATGTCCTTGATGCTAGCTTCATTAGCGTCCATTCCCGTGAGTTGAGTTACTGGGTATCCTTTTTTGTCAAGTTGTGTGTGAATAGTTTGCGATTCTGTAAGTGTGCTAGGTAGGTATGGCCAAACCTTGTGTTTTGTTGAGTCCGTGTTGTAGTCTACACCGCCTATGAGGTAGGTGTTGTCTTGCAGAATGTTGGTGTTGGCGGCATAATCAATTAATTGACTTGTACTTCCTAGGTTGTTTAATTCATGATGTTGGCATAGATAAGTGTTTTTGTTTTTGGCCAATGCGCTGAATGATATTTTATGTAAGAGTCCTGAAGGCGACAGAAAGATGGTTTTAGAGCCTTCTAGTGCTTTTTCAAGTGGTTTCCATACCAAGTTATATAATTTACCATTGAGATTGTCCTTGGAGCCATATAATTGTTTAACGACAGAGAGGTTGTCTCCGGAAATGCTTTGAAACAAAGTGGCCATTTCGGTTTCACTGCAAAGTTGAATGTACTGAGGGTGTGCTAATTGGGGTGTTACTACCAAAGCGGCATAAATTATTGAAGTGTCTCCAGTTAGTACGCTTTCAAAGTGAATGAACTCAATGGCTGCTTCCTTTGGTTTTAGTTGGCTTTGTACGTCTTTCCAGTTCATCTTCTCAAGAGATTCAAAAAATCTAAATTCTTTGGAGTCTCTATTAAGTGCTTTTTCTTGCTGTTGAGCCTCTTGTTGCACTTTTTCTAATTCTTCGGGACTGAAACCTCCTTTGGCTATTTTCTTTTTTAGGACTATCCACGATTGGTAGGATGATATGAGTGTTGAGTCACTACTGTTGAGGATCTTTTGTCGCATGGCGGTGGATGACTTCAGCGTGATAGCTTTATTTTTGAGAACATAGTTAAGCACTGTGTCTACTGCATTTGGCAAGGTATCTTGATGTTGCAAAGCAAAATCATACATCAATTCGTAATCTTTAACCATTGTGCCGAAGTATATCTCTTTGTCACGTTCTGATAGGGTAAAGAAGTTGTACTTCAGTCCTCTGTCTCTATGGTGTGTTATGTCGTTGATGTTGCTAAAAGCATCATGTAGTTGATTGTCGTTGTAGTTGAGTTTAAAAAGTGTTTTGAAGCCAATTTGTAATGGTGAGTTCGCGCCAATTCGCTGGGCGATGTCCAATGCTTTCTGACTGTATTCTTTGGTTAAAGTGAAAAGAACTTTGGCACTGTCAGGGTTGTTGAGTTGAAGCGAACGACCAATGTGTCCGTATGTACTACCTATATTGGCTAGCACCAGCGCTATCCCTTGTTCTTCTTCTAGTTCTTCCTCAATGGCTAAGCTCTTTTGGAAGTAGGATAGGGCTTGTGTGTAATCTCCTTTATCTAATAAGGTTGCGCCCATGTTTATATAGACTGTAGATTCGCCCTGAATATTATCGGTTTGTTTTTTTAGTTCCAGGCTTTTGGTTAGCCATACCAATGCTGTGTCATATTCTCCTCTCACTCTGTAGATAGAGCCAATGTTGTTTGTAGCACTAGATTCCTCTCTTGTGAGGTTATTTTCAATGGCTAGCGTTAGGCATTTGTTGTAATAATTTATGGCTTCTTCATAATTTCCTTGTTGCTTGTGTAAGTTTCCCAAGTTGTTATAAGAGGCTGCTTTTTCCTTGTAATTGTTCAATTCTTCGCTGATGTTTTTGGCTTTGTCAAAATATTCGAATGCCTGGCCATAATTTCCTTGGTTCATGTTGCTTATGCCTAGATTGTTGCATGTTTTGGATTGACCAAGAAGGTTTTTTTCTGCGTTAAATACTTTTAGTGCTTTACGAAAATAGAGGTCAGACTTTTCAAAATCACCTTTGTCACGATAGATAATGGCTAGGTTATTGGCCATTTTTGCTTGGGTAGATTTGTCGTCTAATTCAATGGCAAGATCCAAGTTCTCCTCAAAAAAAGAAAGTGCTTGGTCGTATTTACCTACCACAGCTCTAGAAATTCCTTTTATATTCAGCGCTCCTGATAGGAACTTGGGCTGGTTGTGTTGGATTGCAAATTGGTACTGTATTTCTGCTAATTGAAAAGCACTA
Organism: uncultured Flavobacteriales bacterium; assembly: GCA_913064955.1. Classification (GTDB taxonomy): domain Bacteria; phylum Bacteroidota; class Bacteroidia; order Flavobacteriales_D; family Parvicellaceae; genus Parvicella. Next base: position 1,445 of record CAJYBK010000272.1, on the reverse strand, counting down.
TCTGGGTTGGAGAATAGAAAGCCGTCCCAAGTGAAGTCAGTGATTGCCATTAGTCTTATGGTGTCGGGCTTTTGGGTATCCTGCCATGTATTCCAAAGAGAGTCTAATTTGGATTGTTGTGCTTGGAGGGAGAGGCTGCTAATGCATAGGATAAGTAAAATGATTCTCATGTGTAACAATAATTGGATATAACTCAAATATAAGTATCCATTTTGGAGTAATATGAATGCGAGTTGTATTTCTCCAAACATAATCATCACTTCTTTGTTGTAACACTAATGAAAACAACTATGATAACGATATTAATAAGCATTTTAATAACAGCCTGTATGCCTAAAGCCAGAACGACACAAGAGATTTATACGTTTACTGAGGACTCCGCTTCGGATTGGAAGATAGTCAATGATGGGGTTATGGGTGGACTGTCGCAAGGTAGTTTTGAGGTAACTGATAATGGAGAGGGTAAGTTTTATGGTTCTGTTTCTTTGGAGAATAATGGCGGCTTTACCATGGTGCGTCATTCAATGGATAAGATTGCTATAGGAGAGAATACCAGAGTGTTGCTTCAGGTGAAAGGAGATGGAAAGTCTTATCAGTTTAGGATAAAAGCCAAAGCAAGTGATTACTATTCTTATGTCAAGACATTCCAAACAACTGGGGAGTGGGAGACAGTTGCCATTCCATTGGCAGAGATGTATCCGTCCTTTATGGGGCAGAAAGTGGATATTCCCAATTTTGATCAAACCAATATCGAGCAGGTTGCTTTCCTTATTAGTAATAAAGTAGCGGAAGACTTTGAGTTATTGGTGAGGGATATTAGGCTGGAGTAGTATTTAATTAGTAAACTAGGTAACTTGCTTTAATTTTCTGGATCTAAACATCTTAGATTATTTATTTTTCCCTAGGTTGATGTTGCTGTATACTGTGAAATTGATATGGTTTAACAGCGCTTCTACTTCTGTCCATTCATTGGCTTGAAAATCACGTTTCTTTAGATTTATTTCCACTGTTATGGTTTTCTTATCATTCAAATCCTCTTTGTGATACGAAACCTTTCCTATGCTGTTTTCAAATGTAGAACTGTTTTGTGCTAATAATTCAGGATAGTGAGTGGATGTATTGACTTCCATTTTGATGATGTAGTTGTCATACAATTCTAAAATACCTGGATTTTTTCGTTCCGATGAGTTGGGTGAAAAGGTGAAATTATCTATTCCAAAATTGTCCAGTTTGAACAGGAGGGCATTTGGAGCACTCAGTTCACTTTCTAGTTCAAAATAGTAACCATAAGAAAGGTGGGATTTATCAATCTCTGTGTGGATTATTTTAGTGTTCTTCAGGTCTAAAGATATATCCCTCTTAACAATCTGAAGCAGGTGTTTGTTCATGATAGAACTGTCAATATCGTTACTATCTAGTTTAGTCTGGAAACCCAGGTAGTAAGG
>CAJYBK010000271.1 GCA_913064955.1 uncultured Flavobacteriales bacterium | reverse complement strand
TGAAAGCAAGTTTACCAAAGGTTAAGATTAAAGGGTTTGCCAAAAAAGAAGTTAAATTCATCATTGAAAAAAATCCAGGTTACTCGTTTAAAATTAATTACATAAAAAAGAACTTCCCCAAAAGTAAAATGATCTGGACAACAAGAGACCCTAGAGGTTTTGTTAATTCTAGAATTGAAAAGAAGAATCCTGAAAATAGAATTTATAATCCATATTTCTTAGCGTTTTTATGGAATGAGTTTCATGAAAATTTACTTCGTTTGAGAGCAGAAAATGGAGAAGTGTTGGTACTAAAATATGAGGATTTAGTGTCTGATCCTGAGACAAGAATAAATAGCGTTTTGAAATTTTTGAAAATCGATATGAATGTTAAGGATTTACTTGTCGAAAATGATACTAAATTGATGGTTGATCAAATGACTCTGGACACGGAACGGAAGAGAATAAAATTTGAGGATTTGAGAAAGCCAATAAATCAAGATAGAGTTAATGCTTGGAGGGATAGACTAAGCAAAAAAAAATCGGAAAACATACTATTAATTACATCTAAGGTTGCATGTGAAATGGGGTATGATTTGTCGGAAATAAACCATATTTCAAGATTAAGAGGATTTTGGCTTCATATTTATACTTTTCATTGGTACATTGGAGCAAAATTATTTGCAAAATTAAGTTCAAGGATTAAATAAAAGAAAGTAATGTCGAAGTTAGTATTTGTAATAGGTGCTGGTAGATCTGGATCTACTCTTTTTATGAATATGATGAATGAACATTCTTCAATCATAGCTCCACCAGAGCATGATTTTTTATTAAATAGTCTGCATAAGTTTGGTCGGAAGGAATTTTTGTCAGATAAGGAGATTACTACGTGGGTTCGAGACCTTTGGATAAGAAAGACGGAGTTTAGGGAAATTTGGCAATTGAATGAGAAGGAATTGTTGACAGATTTGTTAAAAGGTAATAAGTCATATGTGAATGTTTTCAAAACGATAATTGCTGCTTATGATACAAGTAAAAAAGATGCAAGCATATTGATAGATAAAAATCCTTTTTATACAGCACATGTAGATTTATTGAAATCACGTTTTCCAGATGCCGTGTTTATTTGTTTAGTAAGAGACTTTAGAGATCGCTATGTTTCTATTTTAAGAAATGAAAGTGAGGTTTTTAAAAATGACGTAGCTCGAACAGCTATTTGGAATAGTTACAATTTGGAAATCAAAAAACTAAAAGATGAAAGTCCGGAGATTGCTCATGTATTGAAATTTGAAGACTTAGTTTCTGATCCTGTTAAGGCGTTGGGTGAAGTTTGTGATTTTTTGAAAGTGAATTTTGAAACAGAAATGCTCGATTATCATAAAGTAAAAAGAATGAAGTTTTCAGCTGCTGGTGTATTAAATGATGCGGTGAATAAAATGCATGAAGGCAGTAATAAGCCTGTGAATAGTGCTAAAGTAGGCCTGTGGAAGAGTAAGTTAGATTCAGATGAACTTAAAAGAATATCATTCTTTTGTAATGAAACCGCTGAAGAATTTGGTTATACAGATTTAGTGGAATTAACAGATAAAGAGATGAAAAGTATTAAGAAAAAGTATGGTTTTGAACTAAAAAAAGGACAAATTAGACTCTTCTTAAAGAAAATGTCATATCGCTTGCCTTGGTGGCTGCAAAAAGGATTGGCAAAATATTATAGAAAATCTTTAGCGAACAAAGATGCTTGAAACCAAGTTTCTTACTGGTACGCTGATTCTTGCACCTACTATAGCGAATTGATATAGAGTCATCTGGAATAATTTTGGCGATTTATGTAAAGCAGGGATTTTAGCACCAAGTGATTGCAAAAATAAACTTGCTAGAACTTTGGCACATATTGTATTTTTCTGTGAAGCAAATTCAGGTCTAATAACATCGAACAGTAAAATGTATCGTTCTTTTTTAGAATGGTTCCATGCTCTGTGTTGATGGGCATCACAAAATATAAGAACAGCACCTTCTTTCCATGATTTTTTTTCTCCATTAACTTCAAATCCAACTTCAGGCAAGCTACCTGGGATTATTAGTCCAAGATGGCAACGCATTATACCATCTGTGTCGCCAAAGTGGGGCAATATGTCTGAGTCGGCATCAAGTAAATTAAAGGACGCACTTACCAAATTGGGTATGGAACGGAGTAGTTTAGTTGTCTTAGGCGCTTCTTTCTGATTTTTTCTAAACTTTACGTTCCATGCAGCAAACGGAATTGTTTTCCAACTATTTTTTTTCGATACAATATTTTTATCAAAGTAAGGCCATAGTTCTTTGTCTTTGGTCAAAAAATCAAGTAATTCTTTTTTTATTTCTTCAGATTGATTTTCAATGGTTTTAACCCATTCAAAATCACCATTGTTAAAGTACTTTGGAGCATTGCCTTTGTATCCGGTTCTTGTGATAAATGAATAGAATAGTTTCGTTTTCCCCATTATTAAGTATGTTTTATGATTACTCCTTTTTTACGCTGATAAGGATATATAATCCATAGTAAACACTTGACCTTAAAAAAGATGATGCGATGAACCCATTTTGGCCACTTTAAGAACCCTTTTATTTTACTTCCTATCCATTGTAACAAGAGAAAAGATCTGACATTGATGCAAATACTTTTTTGTTTTTTTATATGCGGAGATCTGATAATATCAAACAGAAATATTAATCTGTCGGAGTTAGAGTCGTTCCATGCAGAATGTTCTTTTGCATCCGTAAAAATAAGAAGTTTTCCGTTTTCCCATGCTCTTTTCTCGCCCTCTACTTGAAAACCTAATTCGGGAAGAGTAGCCTCAATACTAATACCAAGGTGACATCTGAAAATAGCGTTGGTGTCTCCCTGATGTTTCTCTAGTCTTGCACCAGCTTTGAGTAGGTTCATACTAGCGCTTACCATAAATGGGTATTTGTCAAGTAATTTTTTAACAGACGGTGCTTTTTGGATATTGTCTTTTACATCAATTCCCCATGTTTTAAAAGCTAATGTTGTCCATTGCGTATCTTCGGATACAACAGATTTAGAATAATATGGAATCAATGATCCTTTTCTTTCTTCAAGAATTTTTAAAAGATCCGTTTTTAAATCTTCTGTTGTGTTCATAACATCCTTAGCCCATTCGTAATCGTTAGGGTTAAAAAAGTTCGGTTCGGAACTTTTGTATTTAGGCATCCAGTAGTTGTACCAGATGTTGGTTACATTACTCAAGGTGAATTATTATTTATTTTAGTAAATTTAGAAAATAAAGCTGAAATATATTAAGATTTATGTAAATTGCTGAGACCATGTTTTATAAGCCAAGTTTATATTCCTTTACAGAGGTTTTTTCTGAATGTTTCAGGGAAATCCATGACGAGTTAATGGCTGTTATTAATTTGCCACTCGCAAGTTTAGATAGTCAAACATGGGCAGGAGAAAGACCTTCTTATTTGAAAACAGAGGGCGATGAAAACTTAGCATGGAAGACCTACGTGTTTAAATTCTTTTGTATTGACCACCTTCCAAATTTGAATTCTTGCCCAACTATTGCGAAATTATTAGCACGTTTTCCGGAAATTGTAACAGCTGAATTTTCAATGTTAGCTCCACAGTCACATATTTTACCTCATAGAGGATATACAGATAAATTACTGCGTGCGCATTTGGGTATGGTGCTACCTAGTGGGGATATAGGGATAAAAGTAGGTGATGCTGTCAGAAAGTGGAAACAAAATGAATGGCTTGTATTTGATGATTCAATACTACATGAAGCTTGGAATAACACGAAAGAGAATAGAATAGTGTTAATGATAGACTTTGAACCAAATTTAGATAAAGACAAAGCTCTTGAGGTTTCCAAGGAAATTCTTGGAAGGACCAATGATAAGCATATGCTGGATATTGCTCCTAATAATGTATGGTTAGATTGGTTGGATAAAGGAAGTTTGCCTTGAAATGCAAGTAAAGAATGAAGTCGTTTTATAATATAAGACAATTAGACTGGGTCAAAGAACTTGAAAATAATTATCCCATCATTCGCTCTGAAGTATTATCTCTGCTTGACAAAAAAGTAAATAGCGGATTTTGGCTAGAAACACATCCCAATTATGTAAAAGGAAACACGTGGAAAACTTTTGAATTGATCTTTTTCGGAATGAAAGTTAAAGACAATTTAAGTTTATGTCCAGAAACCAATAAAATTATTTCTAAGATACCTGATGTGATTACTGTTGACTTTTCACTTTTGC
>CAJYBK010000270.1 GCA_913064955.1 uncultured Flavobacteriales bacterium | reverse complement strand
ATCATTAGTTTAAACTATTTTTTTTGTCAGTAATTCTTTTGTTTCAATACTTATAAGAGAATGTTGTTTAAGACAACTTAAATCTGTAAGAATGAAACATATAAAAGCGCAAAACGTCAAACTTCTACTTTCTATCAATGATGTAATAGCCACCCTTAGTGCGAAACAGTATGCTCAATCTTGTAATGTGATTTTTGATGGGACAGTAGGGCAGCATTTCAGACATATCATTGAATTCTATCAAAGTATTTTAGAAACAAATGGCTCAGAGATTTGTTATGATAATAGAAAGCGTAACTTAGAGTTAGAAATGAATCCAAATATTGCTATTACTGTAATTTCAAGGGCAATATCTCAAATTGAGTATATTACCAGTGATTGCAATATACAATTGAAAGGAAACTTCTCAGAAACTGATGATTCAGCATTCCAAAGCATCAATACTAGTTTGGAAAGAGAACTTGCTTATGCCTTTGATCATGCTGTACATCATTTGGCTTTGTGTAAAATTGCATTAAAACAAATGGGGATTGCAGTTCAAAAGGATCTGGGCGTGGCTCCTTCTACCTTGAGGCAAAGAAATTTAGTATGTGCACCTTAACCGCAATAAAACATAAACATCAGGTTGTTTTCACTTTTAATAGAGATGAAGATAAATTGCGCAAAACGATTCCGCCTTTAGCCTATCATATTGATGTTAATAGTGTTCAATACATTTCGCCTAAAGATACCGTAGCAGGTGGAACTTGGATTGCCATGGCTAATAATAGAAATGTGGCCTTTATTCTTAATGGAGGTAGAGTAAAGCATAAAAGAAAATTGCCTTACAAGTATAGTCGTGGCAAGATTATTTTGGACTTACTGAAGAGTGTAAATCCTGTTAGATTTCTTACGGAGACCAGTTTTAAAGGTGTAGAACCTTTTACCTTGGTGAACTATCTTGATGAGGTGTTACGAGAATTGGTTTGGGATGGAGAAACTACTTCGTTAACAATTGTTCCATTGGATCAGATGAGAATGTGGTCTTCTTCCACGTTGTATGCACCTGAAGTGAAAGAAGAGAGAAAGCAATTGATTCAAACTTTGCCGGATACTATTTTGCAATCCAAGGAAGGCTTAAAGGAATGGCATCAAAAGTCGAAGGTTGATGGCGGACTAATGTATGAGGGAATTCCTCAAGTGGCAACAGTGAGTACTTCACAGTTAGTATTGAAGGAATCGCATGGTATTTTTGAGTATGATGATTTATTGAGTGGTAAACAGGTCAGTTTGCAATTGAAATGGAAAAAAGCATAGCGCTCATATTAGCTTGGCCAGAAACCAAATGTAAACAAGCAGGTGCTTGGTATGACTCAGTGACACATGCACTTGGATTTGCTAAAGATGGTTACTATAAAGTTGGGCACGCAGCCATTGCCTTGGTAGATGGAAGAAATGGGAATGTAAAATATTTTGATTTTGGTAGATATCATTCTCCTCATGGGTATGGAAGAATCAGAGATGAAGAGACAGATCATGATTTAAAAATAAATACAATAGTCCAATGGGAGGAAACTATTCCGCTTAACTTACCTGATTTAATTGAAGAATTACAAAGCAATGAGTCTTGTCATGGTGAAGGTCCGATTCAAGTTGGGATTTTACCCATAGATTTTAAAAAGAGTTTTACACGTGCTATTGAAATGCAAAGTGAAGAGTTTTGGGTTTATGGGCCATTTGTGAGAAAGGGAACAAACTGCAGTAGATTTGTAAGGACTGTAGCAAAAGCAGGAAGTAAAAAACGACTTAGGTCCTTTAAAATGAGTGTGCCTTGGATGATTTCTCCCACACCAATGTGGAATGTATTGTCAGGATATTCTGTAAATTACTACCTAGATAAGAAGCACAAGACGAAGCGATGAAAAAAATCATTTGGAAACCACAATTACCTAAAACTTTACCGGCACCTGCTCTGCTGAGTAATTTGCCATCACACGCAAAATGGTTGGCAGGTGAAGGCGCAGGTTCTTGGTTTGTTTTAGATCAAGAATCTCAGGGAAATTATGGGATTACTAGATTTTCTCCAACAGGAGTAGAGGAGTGTTCAGGTTCATTTAAAGCACTAGATGATTTTGATCCGAATGCAGCATACGAAGTGACCTATCCATCCAATTGCGCTAAAGTAACTGTTATTCAAAACGATAAAGAAATTAAATTCATTTTAAAAAAAGTAAAGATATGAAGCACACTATGAAACTTTTCGCACTTTTCGCCTTATTGTTAATTGGTGTAAAAGGCAATGCACAAGACAAGGGAATCAAATTTTTTCAAGGGACTTGGGAAGAAGCATTGACGGAATCTAAGAATCAAAACAAACCAATTTTTCTAGATGCATACGCTAGTTGGTGCGGTCCCTGCAAAATGATGGCGAAAAATACTTTTACGAAAGAAAAAGCAGGAGAATACTTCAATGCTAATTTTATCAATGTCAAAATGGATATGGAAAAAGGAGAGGGGCCAGCACTTAGTCATAAACTAGGTATTACGGCCTATCCAACTTTATTCTTTATAGATGACAAGGGCAAAGTTTTTGCTAAATCAATTGGGTATCATACGGCAAGTGCTTTAGTGGATATTGGAATTCAAGCTTTGGAACTAAACAAGAAAGGAAATTAGTATGTCTAAAGTGTTACTGATTATTCTAACGGCTGTTTTACTGTCATGTGATAATGAATCGCAAACAAGCGATGCAAAAGAGCAAATAAATACTTCCATTGTTCAAGATACGAGTGCAAACATTACCAAAGTTGAGCAGCCAAAAATTGCAGTAAGTAAAACGGATAATGCAAAAATTGATTCTCTAACTTTACTTTCCTCAGTTACAACCGAAAAAGAAACCGTTAAGTTGCCTGTTGTAGTTAATCCAGATAAAAACAAAAAACCAAATGATTATGACTTAATAATCGAGAAAGACGAAAAATATTTTGAACCTCCTGTAGTTCAAGAAACTGAATCAATTGTCATTTTCAATCACCAAAAATGGGATATACTTTTAAGTAAGTATGTTAGCAGTAACGGAAAAGTTAATTACAAAGGGTTCAAAAGTGAGGAGAGTGTTCTGAACGAGTACCTAGAGGAGTTAAAAGTCAACAAGCCAGGTCAATATGCCGGTAAAAGTGAAAAACTAGCCTACTGGATCAATGTGTACAATGCTTTCACAGTAAAATTAATCTTAGAAAATTATCCACTGAAAAGCATCACGGATTTGGATAAGCCTTGGGATCAACCTGTTGTAGATGTGGGCAAAGAATTACTTTCCCTAAGCCATGTAGAAAATGAAATTTTAAGAAAATTGGAAGAACCACGCATTCATTTTGCCATCAATTGTGCTTCTGCTTCATGCCCAATATTGCTTAATGCAGCGTTTGTAAAAGAGAAAATGGAGCAACAATTAACGAAAGTTACCAAAGGTTTTATCGCTGACAATACCAAGAATGATTTAACCAAAATTCCGGTGGAATTGTCCAAGATATTTGACTGGTATGCGGTTGACTTTGAAAATGGAAATGTCATTCGATTTATCAACGACTATGTAGTAAATAAAGTCCCTCTTGGTACTGATGTCAGTTTTAAGGAGTATGACTGGTCGTTAAACGAGTAGTCTTTTTTGATTGCCAAACTTCATAGGCTAAATAACTTATTACAATGGCATATTCTAAAAATACCAACCACATATTTTCTGTGTAAGTATCGTCTCTGTAAGGGAAATAGCTGAGGTAAATTAAACCGGACCAAACCAAGGCAAATCTATATTTAGTAAAAATAGAAAATAACAAAAGGGTAGAGATATACCAAGGGTGAACGATGCTAGCAAAAGACAAATAGATACCAAAAATCAGAACGACTAGTAGAAATGTTTGTTCCCAGTTAGTTTGCTTTCTGAAAGAAATATATAGCACAAGTCCGAAAGTAATCAAAGCGTTAATTACACCAATAGTGTCAATCATATTATAGCCACTCCATTGAAAGCCTATCCATCGGAAAACGTAATAAATGGAAGCATTAAACTCAAACGTCTGGAAGTATAGATTCAAACTATTGCTAAAGTTGTAAATCACCGAAGCGTTGAGGTAGGGTAGAAATAGGATAAAAATGCCTATTCCTGTTAACGAAACAAAAACTAATCCTTTGCGCCAGCCTAATTTTACCCAGAGCAATGGTAGGATAATCAATGGTAATAATTTCACACCTACTGCAATTACAAATGG
>CAJYBK010000269.1 GCA_913064955.1 uncultured Flavobacteriales bacterium | reverse complement strand
TATTTGATTATCGAATTGTGTATTGATTGTAAGGTTGGATTCAAAAGTTTGTTTGGCTTTTTCTGTATCACCTTCTGCCCAATAGATGGTTGCTATGTTATTTAAATTAGTGAGAATGTTTTCTTGATTGGCTTTATCAAGTGAAAGATAAAGTGAGTTTGATTGGAAGTAGTATTTTTTTGCAGTTTCTAAATCTCCTAAATCACTATGTATAGTGGCTAAGTTTGTTAAAACATTGGCCATTTTAAAAGTGTCTTTTAAATTACTTAAAATAGTGTAGGCAGAATCATAGTTTTGAATAGCTTTTAATGGATTTCCAAGATAATCGTATGTAACAGCAAGTCCGTTGTAAACTTCACCAACTGATGACGGCTTTTTTATTTTTTTATAAAATGACATAGCCTTATTCATAAGTTCCAAAGACATGCCATATTCGCCAATGTCTTGATAATGAACCGCTAAATTATATATTCCGTCTGCGGCTTTTGAGGTGTCTTTTAAGAGCAAGAACAAATCAATAGATTCTTTGAAATGAGTTTCAGCCTCATTGAGGTCGCCATTCATATCTGCAATAAAGCCAATGTTGTTGAGCGCTAAAGCTTTAGTTTGCTGAAGTTCAGATATGGAACCACAGCGTGAAACAATTGTGTCCCAATAACTGGTCCGAAAAATGGGTTGATATTCTCCGATAGATAGCAAAAGTTTGGTCTGTTCATTATAATTCGACTCATTTTCTAACTCCACATATAAAGAATCTAAATACTCATCTTGTGCAATGGGACTGAACAGGATGAATAGAGAAGTAAAGAAAAGTAAATATGATTTGAAGAGATTCTTCATACAGGATTATCACAATTATATAATACTCAACTAAGATAAGAAGAATTCTAAATCTTCAAAATAAAGATAGATATAGAATGTAAAATACCTTCAGACTTTCAATATCGTTTTCTATATTTGCAAGGTACAATATAATGAAGATTAATGGAACAAGTTAAACCTTATATACCCCAAAATAAAATTCGAATTGTCACTGCCGCATCATTGTTTGATGGGCATGATGCTGCTATTAATATTATGCGTAGAATAATCCAATCTACGGGATGCGAAGTGATTCACCTGGGGCATGATAGGAGTGTTGAAGAGGTAGTGAATTGTGCCATAGAAGAGGATGCAAATGCTATTGCAATGACTTCTTATCAAGGAGGGCATGTAGAGTATTTTAAGTATATGTATGACCTCTTAAAAGAAAGAGGGTCAGAACATATCAAGATTTTTGGAGGAGGAGGAGGTACCATTCTTCCTTCAGAAATAGAAGAACTTCAGGCGTATGGGATAACTAGACTGTACCATCCAGACGATGGTCGAGAGATGGGATTGCAGGGGATGATTAATGACATGGTGTCTAAAGCAGATTATCCTACCGGTGCAAATCTTGATGGTGAATTTAACCACATTCAGAATAAAGACGTAAAGTCCATAGCTAGATTGATTTCTGCAGCTGAAAACTTTCCTGATGAAAGTAAAATTGTAATGGATAAAATCCATTCGATGGCTAAGGGTTCATCCGCACCAGTTTTAGGTATTACAGGTACAGGCGGTGCAGGTAAATCTTCTTTGGTAGATGAGTTGGTACGTAGATTTTTAATTGATTTTCCTGAGAAAGATATCGCCATAGTATCAGTAGATCCGTCCAAAAGAAAAACAGGTGGAGCACTACTTGGTGATAGAATTAGGATGAATTCTATCAGAAGCGAAAGAGTATATATGCGTTCATTGGCTACTCGTCAAAGCAATCTGGCATTGAGTAAACATGTAGATGAAGCATTACAAATATTAAAAGCCGCTAATTACGATCTAATCATTCTTGAAACATCTGGAATTGGTCAGTCTGATACAGAAATAATGGATCATTCTGATGTTTCATTATATGTGATGACACCTGAGTACGGTGCTGCAACTCAATTGGAGAAAATTGACATGTTAGACTTTGCAGATGTTATCGCGCTTAACAAATTTGACAAAAGAGGTGCACTGGATGCGCTTAGAGATGTCAAGAAGCAATATATGCGTAACAATAACCTTTGGGACACGCCAATGGATGAAATGCCTGTTTACGGAACAATCGCATCTCAGTTTAATGATCCAGGAATGAATTCACTATACAAAGTGGTGATGGATAAGTTGGTGGAGAAAACAGGAGTGGATTTACCTTCTACTTTTGAAGTGACAGCAGAAATGTCTGAAAAGATTTTTGTTATTCCTCCTAAAAGAAATCGCTATTTATCTGAAATTGCTGAAAACAATAGGGGTTATGACGAATGGGTGGATGCTCAGGTGGTAGTAGCTGATAAACTATGTGCTATTGATAGAACGATTCAAACTTTTGAAGATGAACCTGATACTGTCAAGGTATTACAAGCGCAATTTGATAAGTTGAAATTAGACTTTGATCCTAAGAATATGTTGATCATTGAAGATTGGAAGGATAAAGTTCAGAAATACAAAGATCCAGTTTACAAATTTAAAGTAAGGGATAAAGAACTTTCAATAGAAACACATTCAGAGAGTTTATCACACCTTCAAATTCCTAAAGTGGCTCTGCCTAAGTATACTGGTTGGGGAGATGTGTTAAGATGGAGCTTACAAGAAAATGTTCCCGGAGAATTTCCATACACTGCAGGTTTATTTCCTTTCAAAAGAGAAGGTGAGGATCCTACAAGAATGTTTGCTGGCGAAGGAGGTCCAGAACGAACAAATAGACGTTTTCACTACGTTTCTAAAGGAATGCCAGCAAAACGTTTGTCTACTGCATTTGACTCTGTGACATTGTACGGAAATGACCCAGATTTAAGACCTGATATTTATGGTAAAATTGGTAATGCTGGAGTTTCTATCGCATGTCTAGATGATGCAAAGAAATTGTATTCTGGTTTTGATTTGTCACATCCAATGACTTCTGTAAGTATGACAATCAATGGTCCTGCTCCAATGTTGTTAGGTTTTTTCATGAATGCTGCGATTGATCAGAATTGTGAGAAGTACATCAAAGAAAATGGTTTAGAAAAAGAAGTTGATGCCAAGATTGAAGCAATCTATAAGAAAAAGGGAGTCAAGCGCCCTTCTTATCAAGGAGAGATTCCTGAAGGTAATGATGGTTTAGGTTTATACTTGTTAGGTGTCACTGGTGATCAAGTGCTGCCAGCAGATGTATATGCAAAAATTAAAGCAGAAACCTTGACTAAGGTGAGGGGAACTGTTCAGGCAGATATTTTGAAAGAAGATCAAGCGCAAAATACGTGTATTTTCTCAACAGAATTCGCTTTGCGATTGATGGGAGATGTACAGGAGTATTTTATAGAAAATGCTGTGCGTAACTTCTATTCAGTGTCGATATCAGGTTATCACATTGCGGAGGCAGGTGCTAATCCAATTACACAGTTAGCATTAACCTTAAGTAATGGATTTACTTATGTTGAATATTACTTGAGTAGAGGGATGGACATTAATAAATTTGGTCCTAATTTATCTTTCTTCTTTAGTAATGGAATTGATCCAGAATATTCTGTAATAGGAAGAGTTGCTCGTAGAATTTGGGCCAAGGCAATGGCTAAAAAATATGGAGCCAACCCAAGAGCACAAATGTTGAAATATCACATCCAAACTTCTGGTAGAAGTTTGCATGCGCAAGAGATTGACTTTAACGATATTCGTACGACATTGCAGGCATTATACGCCATTAATGATAATTGTAACTCGTTACATACCAATGCATATGATGAAGCCATTACAACACCTACTGAAGAAAGTGTGCGGAGAGCTATGGCAATTCAACTTATCATTAATAAAGAATTAGGGCTAACAAAAAATGAAAACCCAATTCAAGGTGCTTTTATTATTGAAGAATTAACGGAGTTAGTGGAAGAAGCAATTTACTTAGAATTTGATAGAATCACAGAACGTGGCGGTGTTTTAGGTGCTATGGAAACTATGTATCAAAGAAGTAAAATACAAGAAGAAAGTTTATTTTATGAAACCTTAAAACATAATGGTAAGTGTCCTATTATTGGTGTGAATACTTTTTTAAGTAGTAAAGGATCTCCAACAATTCTTCCGCAGGAAGTAATTAGAGCTACTGAAGAAGAAAAAAAATATCAAATTTCTGTAGTTGAAAACTTAAACAAAGGAAATTTACTAAAGGTTGAAGAACAACTTACCTTATTGAAACAAAAAGCCATTCAAAATGG
>CAJYBK010000268.1 GCA_913064955.1 uncultured Flavobacteriales bacterium | reverse complement strand
TTGGAATGGCACTAGGAATACTTTTACAATTAGATATATCTACTGCAACAGTAGTGACTGGGATATGTGCTTGTCTTGGTTTTACTGCATCTTTTTGGATAAAGCATGTTCCAATACCGTGAAGAAACACCTAACAAAACCTTGGAGTGAAATAATGGATAATTTTGTAAAATTTAAGTTGATCAGCAAAATCATAATAGTTTCTTTTGTGTTTTTACTTGAAGTATTTTTTACAATTGTCTTATTCGTTAAATCACCGCTATCTTTTTTAGTGTTAGATGATGTATTCTGACCAGATGAACTTTGAGCATCATTTATCTTACTATTATTGTCAGGCAATTTATGACCATCAGTATTATTTACAAACTCGGCACCATTAGACTTGGAACTTTCATTAATACTCGCATATACTTTATCAAAATCCTGTTGAGAAATAAAAGAATCCACGCTTACAGAATCAACTAGTCCTACATTTTCCAATGTGTAATATTCCTTAATCGAACTTCCATTGTTCCAAAAATAACCAGCAACAAGAACCCCTATTAAAATTAAAGAGCCTCCTAACCACCAAAACAATTTACCATTAGATTTTTCAGGAGGTAACATTCCCTCTAAATTAGAGACATAACCAGCCGGAATATCAAACGATCTACCGCTCAATTTATCTTTGAATAATTGGTCTATATTTTCCCCTTGTTCTTTCAAGTTAATGCTTTTTGATTTTGCTCTTCCAGCAACTTTCTTAACTTTTTCCTTGCTTCCTTAATATGCCATTTTACAGTTTCATATGAGATATTCAATTTCTCACAGATCTCTTTATTGGTGTATCCATCAATTGCGTATAAATTAAAAACCAATTTTGTAGCAGGTGGCAACTGCTCCAACATATTTTGCAAAGATTCTGCTTCTGCATCATAATCCGCTTCTGCATAAACCTCATCCTTACTTTCAGCATCTTCTTGCTCAAAATCAAACAACTCCTGATACTTTTTGTTCTTTCTAAATTGATCAATTATCTCATTATGGACAATTCGTTTGACCCAAGAAAAATAGGCTGTTCCTACTTTATATTTTTCAATATTTTGAATTACTTTCAAAAATGAATTATTGACAATCGTCATTCTATCTTCATCATTGTTTTTATACCTAACCGCTGCTCCCATCAAAACATTAAAAGACTGTTCGTACAAATGCAGAATGGCCTTGCGATCATTCTTTTTAATCTGTTTTATGAACTTCTCATCAATTATCAAGGTAGGAAAATAAAGCCCCTTCCCACCTAGGTGAGAAGGGACCATTAAAAGATGTAATTAAAAGTTTTACTCCTTAATCAACTTCTTAACAGTAATTTCTCCTGTAGTTTCGCTGATAATGTTTACAACATATACTCCTGATGGCAAGTGACTTTCATTCATATTGATCAAGTTTTCGCCTTGATTCAATTGAAGGTTAACAACCTCAACTGATTGCCCCATTAGATTAGTTATAACTAAACTTGCTTCTATAGACGCAGCAACATTTATTGAAAGGTTAAACTCTCCATTCGTTGGATTAGGATATAAGTTCACTTCGTTAAAAGCATTCACTTCTTCCACTCCAACAGTTGCTCCTGGCTCTAGAACATTTAATGTAGTTCCTGATGCTTTCACTACAACATATATAGTATCACAATGTGTACTTGCACATCCATTATTATCTGAAACAGACAAACAAATTCCATAAACACCTACCGAACTATAAGTATGAATAGGATAAGCCAATGTACTTGTATTTCCATCTCCAAAATCCCAGAAATAAGACAAGTTGTTACCAGTAGATGTATTCCAAGCATAATAAACACCTGAACCCGTACTGTCCTGGAATAAAATAAAGTCAGCATCACAAGAAGGTGCTGTTACACCACCATCAGCATAAACAGAATCGCAATAAGTTTGAGTACAACCTGTTCCAGAATTATCAGATACCGTAAGACAAGCTGCATACCATCCACTAGTAGCATAAGTATGACTTGGGTATTGACCCGTTGCCGAATTTCCATCTCCAAAATTCCAAGAATAAGTTGCTCCTGAACCATTGTTTCCATAGTTATAAAACTGAACCGTATTTGCTAAAGAGGAATCAGGGTAATTATAAAAAGTAGCATCACATGATGGACCATTACTTAATGCTGTTACGTATATTGAATCACAATAGTAGTCTGTACAGTTATTTCCATCTACTACAATCAAACAGACAGCATACCATCCTGAAGTAGCAGCGTTATATGTTTGTTGTGCCGTTGCATTAAAACTTGAATTACCATTTCCAAAATCCCATTGGTAAGTTGCATTAGATAAAACAGCGTTTGCAGAGAAATAGAAATCATTTCCATTATTACTACTATAGTTGAAGTTGGCATTGCCAGCACAACCTGCGCCTGCACCATTAGAAACTGTCACTACATTACAAACTGTATCTGAACAAAAGTTGACATTGTTCCACACAGTTAAGCACGCAGTATAAGTACCATTTGCTCCGTAGTTATGATAAGGATCTGCTAAAGTAGATGTATTTCCATCTCCAAAATCCCAGTAATAAGAGAAGCCAGAACCTGAATGAGTAGGAGCATCAAAATAAACACCATTACCTACTGAATCTGGATAATAGTTAAAGTTAGCATCACAAGATGAACTAGTATAATTATTAACTGTAATCACAGATGAAATCGAATCTTCACAAGAGTTGGTAGAATCCTGCACTACAAAAGAATAGTTGTACACTCCATTTGCATTAACTTGAAAAGTTCCAGAATTTGCATTTGGTTGTAAAGGTAAATTACCTAACCAATTTCCGCTCTGATCATAAAACGCCATCCACGATACTGAAGTTGGAGTTGATGAAGTTGAATTGTCTGTAACTGATAACAAACCAGGTGTACCTGTTTGGGTAACCGTAACATTTGCGTTAGCAGTACAAGAAGGGAATCCTGAAATCGTGAAATTACCACCGATTGAATCATAACAACCAGAAATTGAATCTTCAACTTGTAAATAGTATCCATAAGTACCATTCTGTGAAAAGGTATAAGTAGCCGTTGTTGTATTAGGTTGCAAATAAACATCTGTAATTCCTGTCCAAGTGTTGGCATCATAAAAATGAATCCAAGAATAAGTACCTCCGCCAGA
Organism: uncultured Flavobacteriales bacterium; assembly: GCA_913064955.1. Classification (GTDB taxonomy): domain Bacteria; phylum Bacteroidota; class Bacteroidia; order Flavobacteriales_D; family Parvicellaceae; genus Parvicella. The sequence goes on along the minus strand of CAJYBK010000268.1, from coordinate 1,104 downwards.
GGAAGTAGAATTGTCAGTGATTAAAACCTCACCTAAATTACCGGTAAGTGTTACTGTACCATTTGCAGTACATTGAGCGTTTGAACTTACTGATAAAGCAGCAAATACAAGCGTGAGGGAAAGTAGTTTTAAAATTTTCATAGTGTCTTATTTCTTATTGTTTTTAGAAGTAACGTAAACAAGACGAATGAAGGGGGGGGAAGGATGCTTTTTTTTAATAAATTAAACCATGACTTTTTGAAAATCGACTCTTATTTTGTCCAGAGCAACCTCTGTAGGGAGTTTATCTAGTTTTGCGACAATCTCAAAAATGACCGAACTCAAATCCATTCCGGAAGATGTAGGGGTCATAGATTGCATGGCCATATTGAATATTTTAGCACTTTCTTCTTTAGCTTGCTTCAATTGTGCCCAACCTCTTTGCGAGATATAAATCTGCTGCACCATGTTATGATTGTACTCTTCTCTTATTGCCTTTAGTAATTCACCATGCAATAAATTTGCAGACATTCCAGGGCGATGCACTCTTGATATTAAATTATTAGGGTCTATTCTTTCCAAATAAAGTACAGCCCTTTCATATGCCTGAATTCTGTTAGGAACGTAATCTTTCCTTGCTAATATTTTCAATTCTTCAGACTTCATTTCTTTTTCTCTGTCAAAAAATGACTTCATCATAAAATAGGTAAGACCAAACACAATCGCTGATGGTATGCAATACTTCAAAATCTCTATCAACTCGTCCATAACTTTAATTCTTTAAGAATACAATGTCAAATTTACTAAAAGGAACAAAACCCGCATAAAAATAAAATATTTAAATCATTACTAAGACTACATTACCAAATACAAACAGAAATAATGAGATTCGGATACAACCTAATATCATATATTTTCTAATGGAAGAGATGATGTTTTTTATGTACTAGTTTATATATTAAAATAGAGAAGCATGTCAAAACTAAACAACAACGTTATCAAAGTGGCAAAATTACTAAGTGATAATAAATACCATAATGGCACAGAAATTGGTAATGAATTAAATATAACCAGGGCCGCAGTATGGAAAGTTATAAAAAAATTGCAAGACTACAATATTGAACT
>CAJYBK010000267.1 GCA_913064955.1 uncultured Flavobacteriales bacterium | reverse complement strand
TGACGTTTAAATGGAACAACATAGCTTATAGTAAACTTGTCGTTCGTGAATAAGGAACTGAGAAATATTATTTTACTGTTTATTACTCATTTTTCAGTTTTATTAGTAGGATATATTACACTTAATTTAACCGGATTAGCAAATCAAATTCCAAATAATTCTAATCTATTAAATTGGGATGCTAGTTGGTATAATTCTATCAATCAAGATGGCTATATTTTTGATGAATCTGTCCAAAGCAACACAGGTTTTTTTCCTTTGTTTCCTATGTTATGGAGGCTATTCCAATTTTCTCCAGTAGGGGTCAGTATTTTTAATGTCTTTTTATATGCAATTGGAGCCACAGTTATGACGCTTGCCTTACAGAGAACATGGAAGGATTTGATTGTACTTATAGGTTTGCCTTCATTGTTTTTCTTTTACATTCCTTATTCTGAAGCATTGTTTTATTTGATGGGGTCACTTCTTTTGGTAGGTCTTTATAAGGAAAGAAAATATTTGTTTTATATCTCATTGTTATTGTCGTGTATGATACGACCGGTGTTCTTCTTTTTTATACCTGCATTAATAATGTTGTTTTTATTAAAAAGAAACAGTGGTTTTAATTGGAAAAAACTACTTCTGTCTATTTTATTAGTTGTTATCGGAACTGTTTTGTCATTTTGGATTGTGGGATATTCTTCTGGTGATTTCTTTGCATATACAAAGTCTCAAATTGGAAACTGGGATCATAGTTTTTCGTTGCCTGGATTTCCATTAACTACTTGGAGAGGTTATCGAATTTTATGGCTTGACGGTCTTGCCTTATTTTTACTTGGTGTGGTAGGTCTTTTTATTTTAAAGAATTTTAAGTCTCAATTGAACTCTATATCATCAGGAAAGAGCAAGAATTCCTTAACGGAAATTTTTGCAATTATAGGCTTGGTAATGAGTTTGTTCTATGTGCTGTTTTTTCATCTGGAAGAGGATGGAAGAACCTCTTTAATGAGTTTAAATAGATATGTTTTATGTAGTCCACTGCTTCATTTTTTGATACTGCAAAAAGTCGGACGAATGGATTTTTCTTTTGGTAAAATGACCTTGCCAATTTTGGCGGGCTTAATGACAATTGTGTTATTTGGTTTTCCTTATATTGAGGTTGTAGGTCTAAGTATGTTCAATTCAATTCCATTTTTACTAGGGTGTTTGGTTCTCTGGTTGTCGTATTATTTTATTTTATTCAAACACAAAAGCCAATTACTTTTTATAATTGGCTTTTACACTTTTAACGTGACTCTTCAACTCTATTTGTTTCAAAGTTTTTTAAAAGGAAATTGGATAGGCTAATCTACTTAATCTTCACTTCAGTTCTTCTGTTCTGGGCTTTGTGTTCTGCAGTATCATTTTCTACAATAGGTTGTGTTTCTCCATAACCTTTGTGAGTAAGCCTACTTGCTTCAATTCCGTTCTCGATCAACCAATCTTTAACCGCTTTAGCTCTATTGTCAGAAAGAATCATATTGTGCTTATCGTCACCATCACTATCTGTATGTCCGCCAAGTTCAATCTTCAAGGTGAGGTTGTTAGAAAGCAGCGTTTTCAATTTGTTTAATTCGGTAATGGACTCTGGCTTAAGTACAGATTTGTCCACATCAAAGAAGATATTTTCCAAAACAAATTTTGATACGGTACCGTATGGTAGCATAGGCACATTGACGTAAAAGCCATCTTTATTTGCAACCAACTTGTCTGAAGAATAATTCTTAGAGTAAAAGAAATAGCCATCGTGTTCAGCAATCAAAGCAAAAGATTTATTAGAGGGAAGTGCCACAATGAATTCTCCGTTTCCAGAATTGGCAATGGCTCTTTTGTAAACTTTGTCATTGCTTAGATCAATTAATTGAAAGTCTGCTGCTAAAGGTTTTTTAGTCAAACTATCGTAAACAATACCTTTCATAAAAGTGGTAGTAATTGGTTGAAATTTCTTGGGCATTTCAAATTGATATAAATCCAAACTACCATATCCGCCTTCTCTATCGGAAGCGAAGAATCCGATTTCCCCTTTACTTGAAACTAACAGACTGTTTTCATCTTTGTGAGTGTTGATTGGGTAGCCTAAATTAACAGGTTTTCCCCATTCTCCATCAGGTTGCATTCTACACATGTATATATCTAATCCACCCATACCCACATGTCCTTCAGACGAGAAATACAATGTTTGTCCATCAGGGTGAATTTGAACGCTTTCTTCTCTTCCTGGTGTGTTGATGTGATCTCCTAATTTTTGAGGAGTAGACCAACTTCCGTTTGGCAATATTTCACATTTGTAAATGTCTTGCAACTTAGTGTCTCTTAAACTACCTTTTTGTAGCATACCTCTGATGAAATATAGCGTCTTGCCATCACTAGAGAATGACGGCTGACTTTCAAAATGTCCTGAATTAATTGGTGTTCCCATGTTCACAGGTTTCGTCCATTCCGAACCTATTTTTTCACTCACAAAAAGATCACAGCTTCCATAACCTTGCCTGTTGTCTCCGTAGTCATAGTCTCCTTTATTACCTGTTTCACAACCTACTAGTATTACATATTTTCCATCCGCTGAGAAGGTTGGTGCGCCTTCATTGTAAATCGTGTTAATGTTTCTACTAATGCCTTTGCCATAAGTCCATTCTGTAGGAGAGGGAGAAGTAGTTACAAAAATATCTTCCTGATGACCTCCATAAATAGCGCCTGGATCCTCAACATCTCTGGTGAAAAGAAACGTTTTGTCATCTGCTGTAATTGAAGGGAAATATTCAGGTCGGTGTGTATTGACATTTGGGCCCATATTTTTAGGAGTAAAAGGAACAGGGTTCTTTTTGGCTACAATAGCAAAGTTACAATCGTCAACATATTTGTAACATTTGTTAATCATGTTTTGATTACCATTTCTTACTTTCAAATAGATGTTAGCATACTTCAAACATTTGTCATAATTACCAATGGCCATATTCATAGATGCCATATAGAAGTATTCTGATTCAGAGTAGGGCTTACCTAAAGCAAACATCTTTTCTTTTTGTGTAATTGCTTTTTCAATTTGGCCTTGTTCGATATATACGTTACTCATTAGCATGTGTGCTTCCACAAATGCAGGGTCTCGCTCTAGAGATTTGGTAAGGTTTTCTTCTGCACAAGCCAAATTTCTTAAGCCTGTAGTTGGGCTCACTTGACCAAAGCAAGTTCTTCCGGCTTCGTAAAATTTTATAGCCTTTTTGTCAGATGTACCATATCTTCCTCCAGGTTGTGCAACACTGCAAGAAATCATCACAAATGTGAAAACGAATAGATGAACTATTTTAAGCATATTTTTTATCTTTTGATTAAGGGACATTTATGTATTTATGTGTTTGAAGAGATATGCGCCATTTAGGATTTTGTTTGACATAATCCACAATAAGATTAGTCATCTCTTCTTTTTTACTCCACTCTGGTTGAAGGTATAATTTACAATCTTTATTCAGTTTTTGAGCATGACCTTCTGCCCATTCCAAATCCGATTTATGAAATACAATTACTTTTAACTCATCAGCCATGGCGTATGTGTCATTATGCGGTGCTTTGAATTTCTTAGGCGAAAAACAAACCCAGTCTATATCGCCAATAATAGGGTAGACTCCAGAAGTTTCCATTGCAATCTCTATGTTGTTGTCATGTAGCAATTGTGTAAGTAAAGTTAAATCATACATAGCAGGTTCACCACCAGTAATCACCACGAAATCAGTTCCGCTCTCTTTTACAAAAGTAATGATGTCTTCAGTAGAAGTGAATGGATGATCTTCGGCATTCCAACTTTCTTTTACATCACACCAAACACAACCTACGTCACAACCTCCTAGTCTTATGAAGACAGCAGCTCTACCTGCGTAGAATCCTTCTCCTTGAATAGAGTAGAATTGCTCCATTAATGGAAGCATATTTTTTGTTTGGGAAATACTCATATTAATCTTCGTCTACTATATTGTTGGGTCCGATTTCTCCGTCATCTCCTTTCTTTTTCTTTTTGTCTTTCTTTTTCTTCTTAGAATTCTCGTTGTCAGATTTTTGTTTGCTCATCAAGTTGTTCAATTCAACTATATCCAAGTCGCTCTTCGGCTTACCGAACCTGTCATATTCAACCAACTGCAACACAACTCCTTTGTCGAACAAAGATGAAGTTTGCTTCTTGCAATCTTCTAAGAAGTATTCCCATCGGCCATCCTGAAAATTGTCTACATAAACACGAGGGGAATTAAGCTGACCATTTCCTTGATAATGGGTC
>CAJYBK010000266.1 GCA_913064955.1 uncultured Flavobacteriales bacterium | reverse complement strand
TATCCCTGCAAGTATTGGCTTTCCTAGAAGCCTGAAATGTGAAAGGTTATTCAATAGCGTATAATTATCTTCAACTGTTTTCCCAAATCCAAATCCAACATCTAGAATTAGATCTTTTATGCCTGCCTTGTTGCATTCGGTTATCTTAGATGATAAGTAGTTGGTAATATCAACAACAATGTTACAGTATGTTGGATTATCCTGCATATTTTGAGGAGTATTTTGCATATGCATCATAATATAAGGTACTTGAAGTTCACCAGCAGTTGGAATCATATTTTTGTCAAGCTCTCCTGCTGAAATGTCGTTAATAATGTGTGCGCCACATTCAATTGCTTTTCTGGCTACTGAACTTCTAAAAGTGTCTATCGAGATAATAGTTTTTGGAAATTTCTTAGAAATGGATTGAATCACGGGAATAGTCCTGGCCAATTCTGTCGTCTCTGAAACCTCCGAAGCCCCCGGTTTAGAAGAGTATCCGCCTATGTCAATGATAGTTGCGCCTTCATTGATGTGTTTTTCTGCTTGGCTTAAAGCGTTTTCAATAGAGGTGATTACTCCACCATCATAAAATGAATCTGGTGTGCAATTGATAATGCCCATAACAATAGGGGAGGCAACGGAAAGTAAATTACCCTTGCAATTAATGGTGGTGTTTTCTCTTAAAATCGTATCTTTCACGCCTCAAAATTAGAATAAAAAAGAATGTCAAACACATCTCAACAATACGAATCGATAATTATCAAGTGCAAGGATATATTTGCAAAGAAAACATCAGATTATGGAACGGCTTGGAGAATCTTAAGGGTTTCATCATTAACAGATCAAATTTTTATTAAAGCAAATAGAATAAGAACGATTCAGGAAACTGGAGTAAATAAAGTCGGTGAAGGAATAGAATCAGAATTTATTGGTATAATTAATTACTGTGTAATGGCCCTAATTCAATTAGAATTGAAAGATGACAAAAGAATGGAGTTGCCAAGTGATGAAACTGTCGAGTTGTATGCTAAGTACTCGAAGGAGGCGAAGCAGTTGATGGAAACAAAGAATCATGACTACGGAGAGGCTTGGAGAGATATGCGGGTTTCGTCATTGACAGATTTGATTTTAATGAAGATATTACGTGTTAAACAAATTGAAGACAACAAAGGGAAAACTTTAATATCCGAAGGGATTGATGCTAATTACTTTGATATGATAAATTATGCTGTCTTTGCGATGATATTAATAAGTGAAGAAAACTGTTAAGGCTTTGTTAAATGGTTTTTCTTTTGAAATTCATTGAGTAGTTTTGGAGTAAGATTAAAAATTGTAGAAAAATGACAACAAATACAAAAAAGAATATTGTTTGGGCGATTAGAATTTTAGTTGCCGCAGTTTTTGTGCTTTCGGCTTATGCGAAATTGTATCCATCCGCAGCTATGGGGATTTCAAGTTTTGAGACTAAGTATTTAGGAAGTATTGGATTTGATGGTGCTTTTGCAAAAGTATTTTCAAGATTAATTATCGGTTTAGAATTTAGTATTGCGATTCTTATTTTGATGCCTTTTTATCTCAAGAAAATTGTAATTCCTGTTACTATCGGTTTGTTAACCGTTTTTTCTATTCACTTAATGATGCAGGTTTTTGGAGGTGATGCTGGGAATTGTGGATGTTTTGGAGAGTTAATACCAATGACACCTTTACAAGCTTTGATTAAGAACTTGATAACTATTGGCTTGTTGATTTTACCGCTGACTAAATTAAAAGAAGGATTAACAGAAAAGAAAAATTTGCATGCCATATTTCATGTTGGTCTTTTAGTGTCGTTGCTGATGTTTGTATTTATTCCCCAAGGTGGTGCTTCAAACTCTGAAACTGTTGAGGTGAAGTCTGGTGAATCGGAGTATTCAATATATTTTGAGAATATTGGAAAAGAAAATAAAATATTATGCTTTTTCTCACCTACCTGCGAGCATTGTATGGAAACAGGGAAGAAATTAACAGAATTAAAAGCAAAGTTTCCAGGAATGATGCCCGAAATTAACATATTGTTTATGGATGAAGCTGAGAATGGTTCTCCAGAAGAAATAAAGGCATTTTTTGAATTTATCGGAGCGGAATACAGTTATAAGGTTTTAACTATTGATGAGTTTATTCCAATTTTTTGGAAAGACAAAAATTTCCCTGGAGTTAAATACCTATACAATGGTCAGGAAAGAGTCTTTTTTGATGGAACAGAAGACAATGAGTTCAATGCAGATAAATTGATGGAAGAAATTAAAAAAGAGTACTAAACGTATTATTTGCTTCTTCCAATTCCCAAAAGAATTTCTATCTTAGGCGCCTGAAAAAGTACTACTAGGTGGGTAAATTTATTTTAAAGAAAGTGTTTTATGGTATTGTCATCCTTTTTGGGGTGATTACTGGTGTTTTCTTTCTTCAGAATTCTACCGGTGGAAATCCAGCGTTACTTGTTGGTGGTCAAAATGCTACGGATGAAATCATTCAAAACATTGAAAAGGATTTAGGTTTAGACCTTCCTTTGTATAAAAGGTATTTCTTGTACCTCAATGATTTGTCTCCAATATCATTTCATAATGATGATCCGGAAAGTCACATTTTTATGGATACCAGTAAGTATGAAGGTGCTAATATGTTTAATGTTGGCGAGAATACGCTTTATTTTAAGTATCCTTATTTAAGAGAATCATATTCTTCAAAAAGGCCAGTTGCCGATATTATTTTTAGTACGCTTCCTGATACGGTTTATCTTGCTTTTGCAGCAGTAGTAATAGCATTCTTTTTTGGGGTTGTATTTGGGGTTATTTCAGCTTTAAAGAAGGGAACTTTTTTGGATAATTCAACATTTATTGTGGCAGTCGCAGGTATGTCTGCTCCTTCTTTTTTTACAGCAGCAATTGCTTCTCAAGTTTTTGGAGAAATTTGGTCGGAGCAATCTGAGTTGCCTATTTTTCCTTTGGTTGCGATGCTCTTTGCTTTATTTATTGGTGTAGCAGCCTTTTTATATCAAAATAAAAAAAGGGTAAAGACAGAAAAAAAATCTATCACAGTTGGTTTGGTTAGTTTGTGGGCATTCAAAGGATTGTTGTTCGGAGTTGCGATATGGTTATTTTACATTGTTGGGTATTCAATCTTTGGATTTGAAAATGTGCCATTACTTGGAGAAGTAATAATTGGGCCTGGAACAGGTTTGAATGTGACTGGTCAGTTATTTGTTCCTGATGATTACACGGGAGATGATATATTGCATCTGGAGAATTTGATTTTGCCAGCTATTACACTTGGAGTAAGGCCATTGGCTTTAGTTTCTCAGTTAACCAGGAGCTCCATGTTGGATGTAATGAATGAAGATTACATAAGAACTGCAAGAGCTAAAGGCTTATCTGAGTTTAAAGTGGTATTTAAACATGCATTGAAAAATGCAATGAATCCAGTTATCACAGCCGTGTCTGGCTCTTTTGCTTCCTTGCTGGCAGGGGCAGTATTTGTAGAAACAATATTCAGTTGGAATGGAATCGGAACAGCATTGCTTGATGCTATTAATAATTCAGATCTTCCAACAATTTTAGGAGTAACAATAGTGATAAGTACTTTCTTCGTGCTTATTAATATAATTGTAGACATTGTCTATGGCTTCTTGGATCCTAGAATTAGATTAAAATAGTATTATGAGAAAAAGAATTGTGGCGGGTAATTGGAATGGTTACTTCAGAACCAATTACCGATGATTTTAAGTGGGCAGGCAATATCATGTTACATGTATTTTAATACATACTAATTTTGGTTCAACTTTGCCGCAAGTTGAACATGAAAAAAAGTTCAAATAAGACAATAGTTGAACCTTTTCATTCTATTCATAAAGCTAATCACAGGTACTTATTTTTAACTATTTCAAAGCTTAATAATTTTCCTCGTAATCACATTGTCCTTTGACCTGATGCTAATAAAATAGACTCCACTTTTGTAGGAGAAGAGGTCGAGTTGAGTTTCAGATCCTTGCATCACTTTATTGAATATCAATGGACCGATGTATACAAGCCTTGGGTTGGCGCACCAATTATTATTAACGACACCCTAACAACCCCTTCAACAAGTGTGGGAGTATCTAGTGATATCTGGAAAGTTAATCCAACCAATGGCGCCCTTTATGGACAAGATGTTATTACGTATAAAGGAATTGTAGCAACTATTGGTTTACGCCTAAATTATTGGTCGCAAGGAACCTATATTGATGATGTGGTAGCGGACCCAAATTCTCCTGTGGTAGATCAAATTCGATCAG
>CAJYBK010000265.1 GCA_913064955.1 uncultured Flavobacteriales bacterium | reverse complement strand
ACGAATGGTGGTTCAACTGGAATGCAAGGTTCTGAGACTTTTGAAGGAGACGACCTGAAAGAAAAAGCACTTTCATCTACTATGCATATCGAGACAAAGTATAAGGAACTTGGATATGTCTTGACCTTGAAAGGAATTGAAGAGGTGAATGGGAAAGATGCTTACGTTGTTGAGGTAAAAGATCCTTTTGGTAATGTGGAAAGTGATTACTTTGATGCAGCGTCTAAATTGAAAGTTTATTCAATGCAAACGCAAGAAACACCTCAAGGAGAAATGACTATCACAAGTGAGATACATGATTACAAACCAGTAAAAGGTATCTTGTTTCCTCATAAATTGATACAAAACTTTGGTCCTCAATCTATGGAGATGGATGTGAAAAGCATCAAATTGAATAGTAAATTAAAAGCTTCTGAGTTTGAATTTAAGAAGTAAAGCTTAGAATATTTAAATTGTTTAAGCCCTGCATCATAAATGATGCGGGGCTTTTTTTTTGACCTAGATGAGATAAATATTGTTATTATCAATTAATAGATTAATTTTGTAATCCCAATGAAAAAAGGGAAGAGATAGGTTGCTAAGGCAATTTTGATTGAAATAATATAGAGAGGTGGCCGTCCCGATGGCTATCGGGAGGCTTAAGGCGATTCGTTGCAAAAAGTCTCCGCATTGAAATAATATAGAGAGGTGGCCGAGTGGCTTAAGGCGCACGCTTGGAAAGCGTGTATACAGCAATGTATCGAGGGTTCGAATCCCTTCCTCTCTACTTTTATTTTCGAAAAGGAAAAATTGATTATTGAAGAAACATTATTTAATAATCATAGTACTCATCAAATCCGTAGTCGTAGTTATAGTTGTAAATACCTCTTTCCAAGAAGTCATTGTCACGATGTTGATCAATTAACTTCAATCTCATTTCAGTTAATTGTTCTTCTTTCTCCATAGTTTCATTGATTTTTTCCTGTTTCGAAAAGTAGTCAAAAACGCCTTTTTCTGAAGTCGGTCGTATCATGAAAACAGCATAGTACGTATTTTCTTTGTCGTATTCTGTTTTTTGGTATTGATAATAGTAGGTAGTGTAATTACGCATTCTAATACTGTCTGGGTGATGATTTAATTGAGTTAATGAATCAATTTCAGCTTCATTGTACCTATTGCCATTCCAATTTTCTGTTATGGATGTTTCAATGTAAAGTACTTCTAGGTTGACGGAGTCTGGGAATAAATCTAGTCTATCTACATTTTTTAAAAGGTAGTAATTACTCAGTTGATCTTGAGGATAAAGCATTTTTTGACATAATTCATCCGATACTTTTTGTTTCTTTTTGTGAAGGAAAATGGCATATTCTTCTATGGCCAAACGTTTACTTGAGGTAGCAGCATTGTCAAAAATTTCTTTGACTTTTAAGTCAGATTTGTAAGGGTAGAGTAGCGTCCAAAAGTCGGACATAAAATTTTCTTCGTATCCGTAGTCATCGTACTCATAGTTGTAATCGCTAGATTTAGAGTCATCTGAAGATGTTAATCTTCTGAATTCTGCTTTGGCTTCTCTTGTGAAATAAGGAACGTAGGATTTGTAAACTTCTTTTTTAACAATGCTGCTATCCATTAGCGTTGCTAATAAATTTGTCCAACAATATTTATACTCTTCATAGTTGGTAAGTTCTAGTACTTCTGGATAGAGCAGTTTCGCTAATTCTAACGAGTCGTAGAACTGATATGTAAAGTCAAAAGGATAGACGGAACTACCTAGAGGAGCTTCTTTAAGCAGTAATTCTTTGGCTGCAAGGACTCCTTCTTTGGTTTTCATATGAATCAAGTTCTCGATTATTTGCTGCTGATAACTGGCACTGTCAGAACTTTCGTAAAATAACTGTTTCAAATTTTCGATATTCTCTTTGGATTTATCTAAGTACAAATAGTAATTAATGTTGGTGGCATACTTTTTCTTTTGATCTTCATCTGCCAAAGGTGGCACGGAGTCATTGAGCATTTTGTAGGTCTTATAAGTTTCATTCGCTCCATAGAGATAATACATGCTTCCAAGATTGTTTTGAGCGCTTGTAAAGTAAGTTGAATCAGCACTCATGATATGGTCTAGAAAAACTGGTTGAGTAGTTTCAAAATAGGAATCCGTATTAAGTGAGTCTTCTAATGTAGCGAAGTTTGCTACAAAATTGGCGTAAAACTCACTTGGGCCTTTGTCCGCATCAAATGATGTTTTGATTACATGTACTCCTCTGTTTTTGAATAGAATTTCCACCTGATATTTCCTGGCAGTTAAAGTGTCGGAGAGAACATAGTGTGCTGTGTAGTTGTTATTGTCCCAATCAAAGGTTCTTTCTTCAATTTTTAGGTCTTTTCCTAAGGTCATCTCATTGTCTACATCCTCTTCATATGCTTTTTTATCATCTGTGAATTGATAGATACCTTTTCTTCTGTATTCTACAGATAACCAATCGGTAGAGTTGGGTGACGCAATGACTTTGGTTTTGCTGAAGTTGTTATTCAGATTAGGTTTTTTGTTGCTGCGTCCAAAATTCTTATAATAATTCATCATACTACCCAGTCCATTCTCCTCAATTTTCCAAGGAATTTTAGATGTAAAGAATAAAGTAGAGTCTGCATAGTCATACAATTCTGCTGCTGCGGAATTTTTCACTTTTACTCCATTGAAGTATTTATCGATTTTTGAGGAGTTGTCGGTAATGGCGTACAAAACATAAAGTCCTAAGTCGTTCATTATTAATTTAACAGCTGATTTCTTATTATTCTTATCAGTGTAGTTGGCTGTTAATTCTCTGTGTTGATTGGAGAATGATTGACTATTTTCTACTAAATTTAACTTATAATCATGACGGAAAGCGTCTTCCACTTTATTAAGGATATATTCATCCTCATCTAAAAATTTTTGATCTTTGAGTCTAATTCTGAATGTAAGAAAAGAATCACCATCCTTGTCGGTGCTATTTACAAAGTAATTAGTAGTATTCAGGTTTTTGGAGTCGTAACTGTAGCAGGTGGTGTGGCCGATGTTTAAATATGTTAATGATCCATCACTTACAGTAGTTGGAGTCCAGTCGGTTAAGACAGTTTCTTTTATGTTTAAAGAAGTAAAGTATTCAGCACCTGCACCATTCTTGACTTTTTCTCCCGACCCACCCAGTCTCGCTATGATGATTTCGTTTTCCAAAAATAAAATTTGAGATCTGTTGTAATCGCCTCTTCTTGTTTTATTTAAGATGTCAAATCCTACAATTCCGTTTAACGTAATTTTCTTTTTGTTAATAATCTCACCAGGAATTGTTTCATACAGAATGTCATCTACTTCCTCCATCAATTGCTTGGAAGTTTTGCCCTTTAAAGCATTGTATGATTGCAATCTCGTGACTATAAAAGTTAGTCCATTGGCAATATCCATACTAACATAGCGAGCGGAGTTCTTTTCGAAAGCAAATGAATAAGTATGAAACGGAGATAAAAAGGAGACATTTCCATCACTTGATTGGAAGGGTCTTAAATCCCTTTTGACAATCATCTCTTCCAACTTTTTCTTTTGTTTACCATCTCGTTTACCCATAGAGATAGGCTTTACAGTATATCCTAATTCTCTAAGCATTTCAACACAGCCTTCTTCACCAGGTAAGTGAGCAGCACCCATTGCTGCAAAAATTGGTTTTTGTTGAAGTAATGTGTCTAAGCCATTAATAAATTTCTTGTTTCTCTCCACGAGAATGTATTTCAGGAAAGACGGTGCCGCTACCACCTTGTTTAGAGAATCTAACATGTCTAAATCACCATTTCTATAGGAAGATTCTATTTTGTTATTGATTTCAGTTCTTTCTTCGTAAGTTAATTTAGCAGAAGGAAGATCGGTCTCTTTCTGCGCTGCTTCAGAAGATTTCATCTGCATATCCATAGACTCTTGAAATGTTTCTAAGCCAAGAGTTTCCTTTTTTAATTTCTTAGCACTTTGATAGATATACATATCTAACCAAGTGTTTTCTTCAAAATTCCCGGAAAGGTCGCTGAATCTAAATAGTAATTGGTTCATCGATCCCATGCTTTCTTTATAAACCAGTTGAATTCTGTTTTGTGTGTTTTGATCTATTTTAAAATTTCAACGATATTCATTCCATGAATTGTTATAATCTCACCCTCCAAAAAGCCTATTGTTATTTAAAGTGCCACCAATGAAGTCACCACCGAGAATTTCGTCAAACCATAATTCTGGTTCTAACTAAAGCGCTACTCGGTCGACATTTTCTTATGCATAAAATAGCGGAGTAGCTAAAAGAAAA
>CAJYBK010000264.1 GCA_913064955.1 uncultured Flavobacteriales bacterium | reverse complement strand
TTGTAAAACCTTCTGAGATCACATCATACTTAACGGAAGCAATGGTCAGAGAAATCATAGCATCTAAAATATTGCCAGAAGGAGCTTTACAATTGGTAAGTGGGTTTGGTAGGGGAATTATTGATCATGTTAATTTAAATGACGTAGTTACTTTTACAGGAAGTGCTTTTACAGGTAAAAAGTTGAAAGCTATGCCTCATATCATTGAGAGTTCAGTTGCTTTTAATTTGGAAGCCGATTCATTGAATGCAATGGTACTAGCGGAGGATGCTGTTCCAGGTACTGCAGAATTTGATATTTACATCAAAGAAGTATTGAAAGAAATGACCATTAAATGCGGTCAAAAATGTACTGCAGTTAGACGGATGATTGTTCCTGAGAAATTGGTTGAAGATGTAGAAACGGCATTGAAAGCAAAATTGGCTAAGACCGTGATTGGAGATCCATCTATGGAAGGAGTAAGAATGGGTAGTTTGGTATCTAGACTACAAATGGATAGAGTGAAAGAAAATGTATCTTTACTATTAGAGGAACAAGACCTAGTTTTTGGAGATTTAAATGATGTGCAAATAACTGGTGGATCTAAGGAAAAAGGAGCATTTATTACTCCTTTATTAATGCGTAATAATGACCCATTAAATAAAGTTAAAGTACATGATATAGAAGCATTTGGTCCAGTATCTACTATAATGCCATACAAAGACATTGCAGAAGCAGTTCAGTTGGTGGAAATGGGTAAAGGATCCTTGGTGACTTCAATTATCACTGCAGATGATAAATTAGCAAAAGAGTTTGTGGTAGAGGCGGCTCATATTAATGGACGAATTTTAGTGCTCAACGAAAGATGTGCTAAAGAAAGTACTGGACATGGATCGCCAATGCCATTGTTGACTCACGGAGGTCCTGGTAGAGCAGGTGGAGGAGAAGAGATGGGAGGTAAAAGAGGTATTTTGCATTATTTGCATAGAACATCTATTCAAGGTCATCCAGAAACAATTACAAGAATTACAGAGCAATTTCAAGTTGGTGCTGATCAACCAGAATCAGTTCCGCATTCATTTAGAAAGCACTTTGAAGATTTAGTAGTAGGTGAAACTGTATTTACGCATAAACATACCGTTACAACAACAGATATTGTCAATTTCGCCAATGTAAGTGGAGATAATTTCTATGCTCACATGGATGAAACTTCGTTGGAAGGAACTTTGTTTGAGGAAAGAGTAGCACATGGTTACTTTATTCTGAGTAAAGCGGCAGGTTTATTTGTTGACCCAGCCAAAGGACCTGTATTGTTGAATTACGGAATTGATGAGTGTAGATTTACTAAGCCTGTCTATGCAGGGACAACTATAGGGGTGAGATTCACGGTAAAAGAAAAAATTGATCAAGAAAAACGAAGTGAAGAGGATGTTGCTAAAGGAATTGTAAAGTTCTTAGTAGATATTTATGATCAAGAAGGAGAAACTGTAGGAATGGCCACCATTCTTACTATGGTAAAAAAACATAATCAAAACTAACCCTTAAACATAATACTATGTCAGTTACAGATGAATTATTAGATACAAATATTCAAGATAAAGGCTCGTTTACATCTTTTGCTTTTCCTATTAATTTTGAGTTTAAAATAGGAACACTTTCAAATGATTTTACTGCTACGGATGCTAATGGAAAAACTATAGCATACGTTAGGCAGAAAATGTTCAAGTTGAAAGAAGCAATCACGGTATATGCTAGTACTGCCAAAACCAATGAATTATATAAAATTAATGCGGATCGAGTAATTGATTTTAACGCAAACTATGCATTTACAGATGCTGATGGCGATATGATTGGAAAGGTAGGTCGTAAAGGAATGAAATCACTTTGGAAGGCGAATTATCAAATTCTAGATAACAACAATAATACAGATTTTGAGATCAAGGAAGAAAATCCTTGGGCTAAAGTTATGGATGCCTTGTTTGTAGAAATACCTATTCTAGGCATGTTTACAGGATACTTTTTTAATCCAAAGTACTTGGTGACTGATACGTCTGGAAATCAAATAGCAAGATTGAGTAAGCAGGCTTCTTTCTGGGGAAGAAAGTTTAAATTAGAAACTTTAGGAGATTTACCGGCTGATAAAAGTGAAAGCGTTATGTTATCACTAATGATGATGATGCTATTGGAAAGAAGAAGGGGGTAGTATTAGTGTGTTTTTGTCAACATAATATAGCATTTCCAATCATTATGTCCTTAAGTGAGTTGAAGGCGTGCTTTTTAAACAGTTAGAATGAGAATTTTTATTGTTTTTACGTTGTGTTTGCTCACATTTACGAGTTTTTCCGAGATTAGATACTCCTATTTCGCAGATGAGAATTATCATACATTCGAAGAAATAAAAATTAAGGATTTTAAAACCTTAGAAACAGGATCAATAAACTTAGGGTTTGATTACCCCTCTTGTTGGTTAAGGATTGATTTCATAGATGAAGACTTGAAGGATAAGGTATTGTTTTCTCAGTGCTTTACTAATGATACACTAATTGCATACATCGAAGGAGTGAATCGGAGTTTACAAATTGAATCTTTCGGAACTTTAAGCAAGCCAAAAAATGGTGTATCTAATTTAAAGATTGATTTAGACAATAATTGTAAAACTATTTGGATTCAAATTACGTCACATTCTTTTATAATTGATGATTTTATTATTTTGCCAGAATATGAATACAGGAAGAATACACAGGCTTATAGCATCTTCTTAGGGATAGTTTTTGGCGTGTTTTTAATCATGTTTTTCTATAATATTTCAGTTTATTTTAGAGTAAAAGAACCTGCGCATTTGTATTATGCCTTATTTATCATTTGCATGCTTTTGCTCAATAGTTATGCAGAAGGATATGGAATAGATTTCATTTGGAGTATTTTTCCAAAGTTCAATTTAGTGGTAGAGCCAATGTCTAGCGGTATTGGAATTTTGAGTTTAAGTTTATATGCTTCAAGAGTTTTTAATGATGAGTTAAAATCTAGCTTCTTTAAAAAATCACTTATTTTTTGGAGTTTTTTCGGAGGGCTAATCATTATTTCCTCTTTTTTCTTGCCCTCACGTTTTATGTCGCAAGTTGCAAATGGATGCACCATGCTTTTGTTGCTTACGGTGTTTGGGGCAGCAATTTATAGTTGGAAAAAGAAGAACAAATATGCTAAGTATTTTATTTTAGGTTGGTTAGTTTTCATGATAGGGGTAAGTGGTAGAGTCTTATACAATGCAGGTGTAATACCTTATAGTGTAAGTATTCATATTATTCACCATATTGGAAGCATTCTCGAGGCTTTTGTATTTACATGGGTGATATCACAGTATTTGAATGTAGCTAGAGTTCGAGACTTAAACCAAAGTATATTACTGAAGAAGTATTCTGATCAATTGGATGAACTTAAGTTACTATTAAAGAATTCGGTACGTGTGGATAAACCATTGGACCAAATGGAAGGAGCAAAGTTAAATATAGATTTAAGTAATTATCTAATAACTCCACTTTCTAACAGGGAAATTGAGGTGTTGCAAGAATTGTCAAAAGGATTGACTTATCAGCAAATTGCTGATGAACTTTATATTTCAAAAAGTACTGTAAAAACACATTTGGTAAGTATCTATGCTAAACTTGAAGTGGCTAATAGAACTGAAGCGATTAACAAGGCTAGAAATTTGAATATAGCCTAATATCATGCCTTTTTCTTGGGTTTTAGTCCAAAATCAACCTTTCGGTTGAGGGAGTATTTTTATTTTTTTCATTTGTTTGTAGGAATTAAAATAAACAGAATTATTATGAAAAAATTAGCAACATTATTTATTACAATTTTGATTGGGTCCATTGCTTATTCTCAAGTTACTTTCACTTCCAATGGCAAAACTGTTTCTTCAGTTAAACATGGAGAAACAATTTCTATTGCAGTAGCTGTAACTCCAGAAATGGCAAAATACGATAGATTGATAATGGCGGTGGATATCCAACCAAAAAATGGAAATAAAGCCGTGAGAATTATGACCAATGATAATTATAATTCAGCTGCAAGAACACAGGAGCCTCAGGGAGAATATTATGCAGTCTATAAGGATAAATTGAAATTTGGAAAGTCAATTACTGCTAAGATTCTAGGAAATAAAACCAGTTCTGACTTTTTTTCAGGTTATTCAACGGTTGGTGGTGTTGGAATAAAAGGACATGATTTAGATATGGAAGGCATTAAAAACCATGACCAAAGACTAGATCAATATTATCGGATTACAGTATCTGTTTTAGGTGCTAATGCTGAAAGCGTGTGGAGCAAACCTGACCAAGTTTATTATGACCATTATACTTTTAAAGA
>CAJYBK010000263.1 GCA_913064955.1 uncultured Flavobacteriales bacterium | reverse complement strand
TAATGATCCTGAGCAACCCGAATTGTCTTTTGAGGAATATCAAGATTCTTTACGAACAGTACTACTTAATTCCAAACCTAACGAAAACCTTAAGTCGAGTATATTACAAGAATTGTATGTCAAAGGATTGGTTGATCAGGTAGAGGACAAAATTAATTTCAACTTGGCTTTTGACCTGCATGGTTTTGACTGTGGCGCGCCAGATTGTTACACAACTACTATTACCTTTAATATTTCTGCAACCGCACCTGTGCAGTTCCCAGAAAAGGTTGATTTCTATTTATTGGAAGATGGCTGTGTGGATCAAGAAATCTCGATTTACGACAAATTTGAACTAGTGGAGCAATCTGCTGATTATGTGAACTATTACTCCAAAAAGCAAAAGAGTAACTTAATCATCAAAGCATCTACAAAAGAGCTATATTATTTCACGGAAACGAAACCTAATTTGATTAGGGTAGATTCCTTAGATATTGATAATTTGATGATAAATTATGACGAATTAAATCCAATTATAAAAGCACCATATCAATCAGCTGCAATGAACAGTTTAGAATATGAGCACTTTATAATGAAGTAGTTTCACTTTTTGTCAAATGAAATCCAGCATTTTAATCAACGCAAAATGAATTCCAAAAAAGATAATTAATATGAGATTAGAGTCCAAAGCAATTTTACAAATACAAAAACCAATCAGTGAAGTTTTTGAAGGGATTGTAAATCCAGAGAAAATGACCAAATATTTCATTTCAGGGAGTACTGGAAGATTAGATACGGGTATGGATGTAATCTGGAAATTTCCTGAATTTGATGAAAAGTTCTCTATTACTGAAGTTAAAATAGAAACAAATCGTTCAATTTCTTTTGTCTGGGACCCAGAAACTGTCGTAAATATCACGTTAGAGAATTTACCTGATAATAGCACTATAGTGAGAGTTAACGAAAATGGAAAGGAACTTAATGAAGAAAACTTGAAATGGGCATTAGAGAATTCTGGAGGTTGGGCAAACTTCCTAGCTTGTATGAAAGCCTATTTGGAATACGGTATACAACTTCGAAAAGGAGCATTTGACTTTATGCGAAAGGGATAAAAACTTTCCAAACTACACTTTAATTTATGTAAGGGGTTTATTTAGGAATCTGTAATATTTTTGTTAGAGAACGTTTAGACTAATTCTGATAATTGCTGTAATGAATTGCGTTATTTAAAACCTCTTTTTCAATTTCAAAATAGGTTTCTCCATCAAATGATAACTCATCACAGAAAGTAAAATCACCAAACTAATATTCAAAGGAAACTGCTGAATAGGTAATAAACCAGTAGGGCCAGTTGTGAGGAATAAGCCTTGGTAAACATAGATACCATAGGATATCTTGCCAATATAAACCAATGGCGCAATTTCTAGAGCTTTGGTCAATCTTGCCTCTTGATTATAATATAACCAGCAAAGTAGCATACCTACTCCCAATGCTTGAAAGATAAAACCATATGGCAGCATCACATTTGGAAGATATAAGCCAGCGCTATACAGCACAACAACTTTAATGAGGGTTATGGTGTTATTGGTTAAGATTAAGTTCTTTAGATAGTCTCCATGGCGCGAAACCCAAAAAGCGGCACCACAGCCAATTAAGATAGGAGCCACTGCTGGGAAGAAAAAACGGTGAGGTTTGAAACCATCTTGCAGTAGAGAATGAATCTTTCCATTGTGTTCGAACGGAATATAGAGGTGCAACCCTGCATACATTGCCACTGCGCATAATAGAATACCTCCAATGAGGATGTAAGGCAACTTCTTTCCTTTGTAAAACCACGATAACACAAATGGCCAAGTGAGGTAAAACTGTTCTTCTAACGCCAATGACCAAGTATGTCCTAACTCAGGTGTATAATACAATTCTGGAACAAAATTATAGAGATAAAACATAGAAATTAGCAACCCTTTGTACTCTGGATTTAACTGCCCGGTAGCCATTAACACAATTACCATGGCATAGAATAAAACCAATGGCGGCAATAATCTAATAAACCTACGTATGAAGAAATTCTTAAAATGAATCTTGCCTTTGGATGCATACTCTCGAATGAGGATCAGGGTAATCAAGAATCCACTCAAGGTGAAGAAAACGTTTACACCTGCATTACCAGAAAACAACTGAAAGAATCGCGTATTGAAGAATTCGGTTTGCGGCCACCATTCGTCCATCCCCATATGATTGAGCACCACCAGTAGAATGGAAAACGCTCTAAGGCCATCGTATCCTTTGATGTGCTTCATTTAGTATCTATTTATCTAGATAGGCTAGAATTTCTTTGTGAATATACTTCAATTCTTCGTCAGAGATGCAATATGGCGGAATGATGACCAAAACATTACCCAAAGGTCTAAGGATAATTCCCTTAGTTAGAAAGTGCTTATAGGCTTCTTTTCCTTTGGTATTGAAATAAGATGATGCTCCTTCCGTTTCCAACTCGATGGCTAGGATGGCTCCTAAATGCCTTACGTTTCTTACTCCTGGATGTTGTTCATAATCTGCAACGAAAGATGCCAAAGTGTTGGATACTCTTGCTACTTGCTCCATTGTTTTTTCCTGCTCAAACAATTCTAAATTGGCTACACCCAATGCACAAGCCAAGGCATTACCTGTGTATGAATGTCCATGGAGGAAAGTATGCTTAGCATTATCTGAATAAAATGCATCGTAAATAGGTTGTGAAACCGCTGTAATACCAATGGCCATAAAGCCTCCAGTAATTCCTTTGGAAATACAAACGATATCTGGTTGCACCGATAGATACTCACATGCAAACATCTTACCTGTTCTACCAAAACCTGTCATCACCTCATCTGCAATGCACACTACCCCATTCTCTTGGCAAAGCGCAATTACTT
Source organism: uncultured Flavobacteriales bacterium (assembly GCA_913064955.1). Classification (GTDB taxonomy): domain Bacteria; phylum Bacteroidota; class Bacteroidia; order Flavobacteriales_D; family Parvicellaceae; genus Parvicella. Next base: position 1,499 of record CAJYBK010000263.1, on the reverse strand, counting down.
GAGACAGTGCATTGGCATCATGCATCAACATGCCTCCTGCACCTTGAACCAATGGTTCAAATATGAATCCTGCTACATTGTTGTTGGCTACTAAATCATTCACTTGAGACAGCACTGCTTCAATATTTTCAACTGTAGGTGCGGGAATATAAGCTACATCAAACATGTGCTTTTCAAAAGGTTCGTTGAATCCTCCTCTTGCGGTGACGCACATACTTCCAAAAGTATCTCCATGATAACCATCCTCCAATGCTATGAATAGTTGTTTCTCATCACTTCTATTGTAATGATATTGCATGGTCATTTTCAAAGCTACTTCGGTACTTGTACTTCCATTATCCGAAAAGAATAACTTGGTAAAATTATCCGGAAGCAACTCAATTAATCTTTCTGAAAGATCTACCGCTTTAGCATTGGTGAATCCTCCAAATGCCACATGTTCTAACTGCATGGCTTGTTCATACAAGGCCTTGGCCAAATATGGATGTGAATGCCCATGAATATTAACCCACCAACTAGAAAAAGCATCAATGTATTTATTACCATCCTCATCAAAGACATACACCCCCTCCCCTTTTACAATCGGAATGATATCTGCTCCTTTCATTTGATTGAATGGATGCCAGATGTATTGCTTGTCTTTTTCTTTGAGTTGGCTCATGCTAAGATGTTTTCGAATTTCTCTGCTTGTTGGTCTATAAATTTCTTGGTCAGTCGCTTGGTTGTATCCACATGACCTAATATGGGCACTCCGGAAATACTTGTTATAATATTCTCTGTTTCCTCATTGGCTTCACCATTGATGATGATACCGATCGTTTCTAATCCATAACTATTAAGTAACTGGCAACTCATCAATGTGTGATTGATACTACCTAAGTAATTCCTACTTACTAAAATAACCTTTGTGTCAAACTTTCTTGCGATATCAATAATCATATCTCCTTCCTCGTTGATAGGCACCATTAATCCTCCCGCTCCTTCAATTAATAGATTATCTGATTTAGGCAATTTGAAATCGGCTAATTTGATTTCTACTTTTTCCAACTTCGCGCTCAAATGAGGACTAGCCGGTTCTTTTAATCTAAATGCTTCTGGAAAATAGTGAAATAATCCACCCGTCAATTTCTTGACATTCATGGTGTCTGAGTTTTTCAGATCACCGCACTGGATAGGTTTCCAGTAGTCCATTTTAAGTGCTCTTGCTACAATAGCAGACACTACAGTTTTACCAACATTGGTATCAATTCCTGTTATAAAAATCTTCATTTAATTCTTCTCTTCTTAATATATCTCCAGCGCTTCTTTGAGATTTTGTATCAATAATTCTAATTCGTTTGTGGTGTTGTATTCATGAAAACAAATTCTCAATCTTTCCGATCCCTTAGGAACCGTAGGAGAAAGAATGGCTTTAACCACTAATTTTTTCTTTTGAAGAAATTCAGACACAGCGCGTGTTCTGTCGTTTCCTCCAATAATAAGTCCTACAACGTTGCCGA
>CAJYBK010000262.1 GCA_913064955.1 uncultured Flavobacteriales bacterium | reverse complement strand
AGAGGTTATCGTAACCAATGATGTTGAGTTTATTTTAACTACAACGAGTAATTTATCAGGGTGTACGAATAGTGATACTGTAAACGTTGTAGTGGACAATTTGCCGGTAATTCCCCCTATCAATGATACAATGATTTGTTTAAATGATAATGTACTAATTGGTTTGGGAAATATAAATGGAGCTATTTCATTTTCATGGTCACCTGCAATCAACCTAAGTTGTGTTTCTTGTCCTCAAACCATGGTTACTGGGCAAAATACAACGTTATATACGCTTACTGCAGACTTTTTGGGCGATTGTCAAGTTATTCCATCAGAGGATGTTTTAGTGACGGTGATTGACCCAAGTTTCAATATACCTGATATTAGCTATTGTCCTTCTGATGGACCTGTAAATATTGGTAATGGAGCGCCAATTGCCAATAGTTATTTTTGGTCTCCTGCTTATCTACTTTCTGCAAATAATGTTGCTAACCCCACAACCAATGTTAATGTAACTACAAATTTCACACTGAGTATAGAGGATGCCGATGGTTGTACTTTTGTAGACACGGTTACCGTCACAACGGATATACTTACACCCGATGCTGGCCAAGATGCAATAATATGTTTAAGTGATGGCAGTGTTCAATTGGGAAATGCTAATAATACCGGTACATTAAATTGGTCACCAGCCACTGGATTATCAGCAACCAACCAAGGGGTAGTAACATTCACACCACCTGCAGCTGGTACATATACTTTTGTGTTAACCAATAGCGATGGCACTTGTACCACAGAAGATGAAGTGACCATTACTGTTCAAGATTTTAATGTGGGCATACAGCCTAGTCATGCTGTTTGTGAAAATGGCTGTGTTTCCATAGGGACAAACGCAATTTCTGGTGTATCATACTCTTGGAGTCCAAACAACAACCTATCTTTTTCTACTGCTGCTCATGCCAATCCTACTGCCTGCATTTCCGGTAATACAGTCTATACCTTGACAGCAATAAATTCATTGGGATGTGTCAGTGTCGAGACAGTTCAAGTTGTTATAAGCGATTCGTTAGCTCCTGTTATTAATGCTTCAGATATACAAATGTGTTTGTCAGATGCTGCCATTCCTATGCCTGTTTCCGTGAATCCTTCCAATGGTGTAAATGCCAGTTGGACTCCAGCTGTTGGATTGTCTAATAATAATACCACAAACCCATTGGTGAGCCCTGTAGGTATTGGTAATCAGCAATATGTGGTACAGGTGATAAATCCAAGTAGTGGTTGTGCTGCAACAGCACAGGTGAATGTTACCGTGATAGATTGTAGTATAATAGTAGATTCTTGTGAAATTCCATTTAATTATTCGATTGTTAATGATTCGTTATGTAGTGGTGATTTAATAGAAGTTAATTTTTCGAGTGATTCTTTAAACGTAAGTTATGATTGGGTAGCTCAGTCCACAAATGTTACAGGCTATTCATTTGGATCAGGTGATAGTTTTTCCGAAATATTAAGCAATTCCTCAGGCAATATGGGAATGGTTAATTATATAATCACCCCTAATATCAATGGTTGTGTTGGTGAGTCTCAAACTGTTCAAGTTTGGGTAGAATCGGAAGTCAATGTTGCCATAATAGGAGCGTCCATATATTGTGAAAATAATAGTGCTGAACTTTCTGCCAATATTTCGTCAAATAATTACTTATGGAGCAACGGATCAAATGATTCCACTACATATTATACGGCTATAAATAATCCAGCTGTCTTAACAGTATCTACAGATTTTGGCTGCAACTATTCGGATTCATTATTGCTAATTGAACAACCTACTGTTCACTTTTATGATACCACACTTATTTGTCAAGGAGATTCGGCTTTAGTTTTTGGATTGTATCAAAATCAATCAGGCGATTATCAGGATACTTTGCTGAATAATGGCTGCGATAGTGTTGTACATATTTACTTGTCTGTAAATCCTGTACCCAATTTAATTGTAAATGCCAATGAAGATACCATATGCTCAGGAAACGACATTATTATAAATTTAAGCAGTGACTCCGTAGGTGTTACTTATACATGGTCAAACTCTTATGGCACAAATATAACTGGCCAAGCTAGTGGTTCAGGTAATGTGGTTCAACAAACTTTAACCAATAGCAGCGCATTATTGGATAGTGTTGCGTTTTCCTTTACGGCTTCAATGAATGGGTGCTCGGCTCCTGCTTTAGAAGTGCCTATATACGTAAGTGGAGAAGTTAACCTGTCTATAATTGGAAGTTTATATCATTGTGAATTGGATAGTACAGAACTTTCTGCTAATAATTCAGGTATATTTTTATGGAATAATGGAGCAGTCGACTCATCAGCCTACTTCAGCGCAATTAATAGTCCAATTGACCTAATTTTGACAGATCAGTGGGATTGTATGCATTATGATACAGTAATAGTATATGAACAACCTATCGTGTATCATTATGATTCAATGGCTATTTGTCAAAATGATTCCATTTTAATTCTTGGTAGTTATAGAACCTCCGCAGGAGATTACATAGATACTTTACAAAGCAATGGTTGTGATAGTATAGTTACCATCAGCTTGGAAGTGAATCCTCTTCCCTTGATCTCATTGTCAGTTTTTGAAGACACCTTGTGTGTAGGTGATTCTTTAAGTGCTGCTGTTACTGGTGGTTTAAATTATCAATGGAATATTTTACCAACCACAGATAGTGTACTTACTACTTTGTTAAATAGTTCTACAATGGTCTATGTGCAAGGCGAAAGTAGCAATGGTTGTATTAGTTCGGATTCTTTATGGGTAGAGATTCAGCCGTTGGATGAAGCATATTTTGATTATTCAGATACTTTGTTTTGTACGGTGGGAGGTAATATATTTCCCAACTTTGTAGGTAGTCCTGGTGCCTATTCTAGTACAAATCCTGGGTTAATTATTGACACTTTTACAGGTGAGATAGATTTAACCAATAGTTCCATTGGTTCACATTTGATTTCATATGCCACCAATGGGAATTGTCCTGTAGTGTTTGATACCTCTTTGAGTATTGAAGCATCTCCTTCGGCTGCTTTTGAATATGATGATTCTAGTTATTGTCTCAATGGTAATGTTCCAGTTTTAAACAACTTAGGAGGTAGTAACACGTTTAGTGCTTCACCCGCAGGTCTTCAAATTGATGGATTGACCGGTAGTATAGATTTAGCCAACTCTCAGCAAGGCGTCTATACCATATCAAGTTCAGTAAGCATAACAGGATGTCCCACTGCCTTTTTTGATACATTGATTTATCTTTATACTCCTCCTTCTGCCACTACTGATAGTATATACTTTGCTTGTGATTCCACCAATATGCCCGACATTGAGGTGCAGCTGACTGGCAATGGACCATGGGAATTAACTTACTCAACTCCTTTGGGTAATACTATAACTGTGAGTGTCAGTAATAGTCCATATAGTATTCCAAATGTTGTATTTGGGGATTATAATCTCCTAGTAGTAAATGACATGTATTGTAGTCAGGTGATCAATGAAACTATTAGAATGTTATACGCTGACCTTGATGGCGTGATGCCAATTACAGATTATTTTACCTGTACAGGCTCCACTTTGTTAATTGACGATTTCATCCCAGTGAGTTCACCATCTAACCTTAACTGGTATACGGAATGGAATGATTTGGGGCAGGGTATAGGTGGGTCAGGTAATATGGGGAGCATCAACCTTTTTAGCAGCGCATCGGTCAATGATACAACGGTAATAGGAGTGTTTAATCAGGACAATGGATGCTTCAGTGATACTTCGTTTTTTCAAGTAATTGTATTTCCTGCACTGGTTCCAACATATACAGTTTCAGACACGGTAGGTTGTGCTCCTTTCGATTTTGAGTTAATCTCCACAAGTGGGGCGACTTGCGAATGGGTCCTAAGCAACGGCATGACTTCAAATAACTGTATTGCTTCATTTGAATTGGAGGATGAGTCTTGTGTTACAGCACAACTGAATGTAACAGACGCCAACGGTTGCGTTGCAACTATACTCACCGAAGAGACTATTTGTGCCTATGATTCACCAAGTGCTTCCTTTGAAATGACACCAGAGTCTACCACCTTATTGTCACCAGAGGTTTTATTTGACAATACATCTCAAAATACTTCGCAGCATACATGGATTGTTGATGGGGTAGTAGTGAGTAATGAATACGATGTGACTTACGTATTTTCGGATGCGGATACAGCTACGTATGAGGTTTGTTTGGCAGTTGAGAATCAATATGTTTGTGTGGATACAACTTGTAGAGATATCTTTATTGGTAATACGTTCAGTTTGTATGTGCCGAATACCTTTACGCCTGATGCTAATGGTATAAATGATCAATTCGGTCCTGTGCTCTCAGGAGATTATAAGGAGTATAAGTTTATG
>CAJYBK010000261.1 GCA_913064955.1 uncultured Flavobacteriales bacterium | reverse complement strand
AATATGTTCGTTTTCAGGAGATTCCAATTCAAGCACACCATCACTAGGGTAACCGTAATAAAACCAACACCACTCACTAAAACCATTATTTCTGTAAATATTTTTTTCATCAGCATCTACTGCTCTTACACGCCAAACGTATTTTTTACCAGCCACCAAAGGTGTAGTAGTTGGAGATGCAGCATCAATTGTTAGAGAAGTTTGATTGATAAACCCAGATTCGTACACCAGCAATGCATGATTATTTGCTACAGCAAAATAGGGATCGCTATCATTACTAGTTACCTCATACAATTTCATATTGTACTTACTATTCATTGCTATAGTGGGAGAAGCTCCTCCCGCAATCTGCCATGCAAAATACATATTTTGAGGATTACTTGGCGTTACAATATTCTCACACGCAGGTTGCAACAAAACCGGTGGTGGTTCAAAAAATATGAACACTGTTTGACAGCTAGTCATTGATATTGGAGTCCCAGAATTATAATCCAATATTTCTACACAGAAATTATAAAGTCCTTCTGGCAATTTACCACTTTGATTCAGACTTGCTTGAGTTATCCCTTCAAGATTTAAATTATTCACATTAAAATACCCTGCAAAATCTCCTCCTGAAAGAGACAAAGGAATTCCACTCGTCAAAGTAATTGGAACTGGCGGAATATAAGACTGTTTGGTTTGGAGTTTTATCCCTTCTCCTTCCACGGTGATTTTTAAACGAACATCCCATGTCAATTCGTTTAAATCATTCAGGTTAAGAATGGTCTGAAATGCAGTACTACCAATACCATAGTAATCATTAATATACACCGGGTGAGGTGGAGTCATAATTACAGTAGCAGATGTAGGATATTGTTGGGCATTGATTTTCAACACTGCTAACAAGCCTATAAATATGATTAATAATGAATTTTTCATTGAATTCTAAAAAGTATAATTATATCCCAAAGAAGATATCATCTCCTGGGTATCAGATGCTGTGCTATTTTTCTTTATAAACGAAAAGTTAAGATTTAGAGAATGATGCCTATTAACTCTATAAACACCTCTTAGTTTTGAGTTAAGAATAAAACCATCTGAAACACCATCCAAAAAGGTCTTCATACCAATATTAGAGAATGAAGTCATGATTTTTCCTTTAAGAAATCTTTTACTAATTACTAATGATGGCCCAAGAGTCATTAATTGATAGTCAGAGGTGATGTTGGTAGAGGAGTTCATTGCAACAGTTACGTTTAATCCAGTTTTTAAAAACCCCAGTTGAGTGCTTAAACTACCATTGTATAAAGTTGAATTATCCACCCCGTTTACTTTGGCATTTTGATAGTTCCCTCCCAGTGCACTAGCAATTCTCAATTTCTTTGATGCTTTTGCATACATGATTTGAAGATTACCATTTTTAGTTACCTGTGCATACCTCATTGTGTCCAAGGTATTCACTACTGTCATATGACTTTCTGAGTTGAAATTAGAAAATGAACCATTAATCATCCATTGTTCATTGACATTATAATTAACACTAACCGAACTTATAAGCCTGCTCATTTCAGAGGCTTTAGAATTATCCAAATTATTGTTTTGCAATCCAACTGCTCCACTTAAGACAATTTTGTTTTTTAACATTCTGAAAGAAGTCTTTCCTTGAACATCTTGAAAGTCATTATTTAAATAAACGGATCCCATTGTTTCATACTCTGGGTCAACTCTTCTAAAACCTACACCAATTTTAAATTTCTTTTGGTTATAGTCTAAGTTAAATTTCATTGCTTTACTTAGCGTACTTGAGGCATTGGCATTAAACAAAGGCGCAATGTTATTCAAATAGGTGTAACCTTCCAAAACAGATTCTCCCAATCTTTTATCCTTGGTATAAGCACTCCAATCTATTTCCCCTTTAAAAGTTACGTTTTTTCCTATTTTCTGATTGGTTGTAACACCAACAATTAAGTTCTCACCAGGTTTAATAGTCGCGTCATCCGCAAAATTTACTATGGACGAGACATCATCTTTGGCTCTAAATAGAATAACTGAAAAATTGTTCTTTGGCTTACCTATTTCTATTTGACCTCCATAACCCCATCTTTCAAAACTTGGCTCACCAACAACCTTACCTTCTGTGTAATACCCATCTACTGCCTTGGCAAATCTCCCGTACAAAAACTTACCTCTGACTATTCCATTTTTGGGAGATATTTCCACACCTGCGCCTAGAAATTGATTTCCACTTAATGAAAAATCAGAAAACCGAAGTGAACGATAACCTAGGTGCAATGTGACAGCCTTATAATTTGGACTCAACCCGTATTGATTGAATGGCTGCGTAAAACTCCTATTCTGAGCGTTCATAACAGCCGAAAAAGGTAAAGTAACCTGACCTATTTGTAAATTAACATTAGCGTTTACTTGCCAAAACAGTGGATCTCTTTGAGCATCAACTCCTGACGCAAGATAATAAGTACCTACACCTCCTAAGCCTCCGGAAATCTTAACATTGTCCTTTATCAACTCCTTAACAACGTCCGTCAAAGTGTCGTCTTCAACATCTTGTGCAGAGCTAATCGTGGCAAACGATAAAAACAGAAATGATAATAACAGTAATTTATTTAACAAAAAGGTGGTTTTAAGTGGGTGCGAAGATATAACCTTTTTTTATTTTATTTAACATTTTTTAAGACATTACGAAGAACCATAATACCATCTATTAAAACAATCTTAAAATTCAATTCTTACTCCTGTAAAAATCGAATTTCATAAAGTCTACAAGGATTATTTGATCTGAATCTTTGTTCCAAAAATAAACAACTAAAGAATCTTTTTTAGAAGACTCGGCATCATATCTTAACTGAATAAATGAAGACTGGTTTATAGAAACATATTCGTTGAAATTATAATTCCTATAGGATGATTGATCTCCTTTATATTCAACTACCAAATCAGTATTTGATAAGTCGGAATGGGCAATTGCATTAAAAGAAATTACCACAAAATCACTTTCTTTCATGATAGGACTAACTACAACCACGCTCTCACTGAACGGTTTATTAACGTCCGTAAAAATTATTCCTTGGCATTTAACACATCCAGTAGCATCATCAAATTCAAATGTTTCCGACTCCAATAAATTCCAATCTTCCTCCAAATATATTTTTGCTTGCTTTTTAATTCGGAGAAAATTATCCCAGTAAATTTCTGAATTTGGTTGACTCCATTGAAAAAAACCATGATGGTGCTGGTATGACTGCAGAAGGTTGAGGAAAACTAGCAACAAAGCGATAGTTCCCAGTATGATTTGTTTAGTTTTTGACGCATTTACTCTTTGAATGATAACAGCCATTAAATACCCAATCAAAATATAAAAATCAACCATTGGGCGTTGACCAAATGAAAAACCATACCACCAGCACCACCAACTGCTAAAAATGTACACTGTCACCATTAAAAACAATATAAGAATAGCCACTTTTAATTTCCCCATTTCAGTTTTTAGGAGTAATAAAATACCATAAAATATCACAACCAACACCAATGGACTATATAACCACCATCCTTTAGCATAGGAAAACAAAAACTCCATTAGATGTGGATTAGAGAAGTCAAATCCTTCTTCCCCATATGAGTATACCAACCAATTACCAGACTGAACTTTCCAAAGCAAAAGAGGCAGACTTAAGATTCCACCTACCAACATTAGTATCGGCAAAAGAACTTTTGGGGATTTCAATCTTGAAAATAAGTTTATATAGAATCTTTTTTCAGGAATAAAAAACAATACAATTAATAAACTTAGAACTCCCGTGGGTCGAATTATAATAAGCAAAGACAGTATTCCTGCAGTCATAGACAGTCCTAGCAAATCAGCTTTCACCTTTAGCCTCAACGCATAAAAAACTAGCGCATTTATCAAAAAGAAATTATAGACATGCGTTACTGATTGATCATATACAATATAATACCACAAGTTAGTTCCGAGTGCTACTAGCACAATAGAAAGTATTATTGACTTTTTAGTAAATCCAAGTAATTTAAAAACATTCCCCATTAACAAAAGGCCCAACGTTGCATAAAAAAACTGACCAAAATCGAACAAATATTGATAAATATCGGAATATCCATCTGCCGGAAGATCTAGAAGAGATGCTAAAAAATGTGCAATTAAAAAGAAGGGCAAATACAATAGTGCTACTCCTGGAAATGTTTTATTTACTCGTCTTCCATTCTGTTCGATAAAAATATGTTTGTCTTGACCAACTTTGTAATACTTTTCATCCATCTCGGCAAGAAACTCATATTCGAAATCTTGATAAATTATCAATGCCGGTAGGTAAGCATAATATCCTTTCGCATCAGAAATTATTGGTCTTTGGTACGGACTAGATGGATCTCTTTCTATAAGGTGCATTAGATATAAGATCAA
>CAJYBK010000260.1 GCA_913064955.1 uncultured Flavobacteriales bacterium | reverse complement strand
CAAGATGCAGGAGCAGTAGCTGTCGTTATTATTGATAACATTCCTGAAGCTCCTATTTCAATGGGAGGTGGTGCTGTTGGTGCGAATGTAACAATTCCGGTTGTTATGATTACTGATGCTGATGGGGCAACTATCAGAGCAAGAATGGATGCTGGAGATGATGTCGTTTGCTTTATTGGAAGTAAGTCACTTTATTATGCTGATGATATCGGATTTTACCCTAAAAATGTTTTAATACCTCAAGCGGCTTCAGTTTTAGCAGCAAATGCTTTGGACGATACTGAGTATAGTGTTGATTTGGGAGTGTGGTTATTTAACTATGGTCAAAATGATCAAACTGGTATCACCATGACTGCTGATGTTGATTTTGGAGGTTCTAATGTCTATACTAACACATCTGCTTCTGTGGATATTTTATCTGGAGATAGTGCTTACGTTACTTTTCCTCCTTTTTCTCAGACAACTTACGCTAATGGAACTTATACATTAACGTATACATCCACTATGGTTACAGATGAGTATACAAACGATAATAGCTTCTCAACTGACTTCCAAATCAATGATGAAAACTTTGCAATTGCGCAAATGGACGGTGCAGGACAAGCAATAAATTCAAGTGGAATTAGACCTGCAAATAGTACGCAACCTTTTACTTCTTGTGTTGTTTATAAGGACGCCAATGCTTCTAGAAGATCTGCAGTGGCTGTTGGGTTCTCTGCTTCTACTAGTACTGCTGATGGTTTTACGCTTGACGGGGAATTAATAGAGGTAATCGCTTACGAATGGAATGATGTTTTTACTGATGTAGATGACGCTAACTTTAACGTTTCCGACTTAAATCAGGTAGGTTATGGTGAGTATTTCTATGCAGCTGATGATCAGAATATTACAGTTTATCAAGATTTTGATGATGCATTTGCACTAGTTGATGATCAAAGATATTTGTTCTGTATTACTACGTACAACGAAAACGTATTTTTAGGTTATGACAATGCAATTAATTATTCTTTGAATGATGATACGTATAAACAACCACTTTATATGATTCAAGCGGATGCAGCTTGGTCTTTAGGGTTTTCTAATCCTGTTTATCCAGCGATTGTTTTGAAAACAGGAGCGCCTATCTTTGCAGGTGTTGAGGAAAACACTGTAGATGTTACGCCTTTCCCGAATCCAGCAACTGATATTATTACAATTCCTTTAGAAGGTCTTGAAGGAAATGCTAGTTTGAATATTACAGATCTTTCAGGTAAAATCGTTTCAACAAAACAAGTTAGCCTTGCTAATTCTAGTAAGTTAACAGTAGATGTTTCAGATTTACCAACAGGTATTTATGTATTTAACATGGTTTTTGAAAACGGAGCAACTTCAACTTTTAATGTTGCAGTAACTAAATAATTCGTTTTATATTTATGAAGGCCCCGCTACTTAATTGTAGTGGGGCTTTTTGTTTGAATAAACTTGCTAAATATTGTTTACATTTGTTTTCATGAGGAATCTATTATTGGCAGTAGTTGGCATAGTCTTTTCGCTTAATATATTAGCGCAAGAGTATTCCTTTGTCCAATATTCAGTGAAGGAAGGATTGCCCCAAACACAAGTTTATGCTTTAGCTGCAGATCCGGACGGCTTCTTGTGGTTAGGAACTGCCGGTGGTGCGGGGAAGTTTAATGGCAAAGTATTCGAAAATTATAGTAGTGCAAATGGTCTTGCCGATAACGTAGTGTCAGACATTATTAGTTACCAATCTTATACATGGGTTTTTACCAATAAAGGCGTGACTAGAATTAGAGGAAAAGAAACAGTTTTGTACGACCTTACTGATGTATTGAAAGGGAACTATATAGCAGCTGCAGAATTTAGAGAAGAGACAAATTCCTTAATTCTGGGTATCAAGAATCATGAAGTGGTTGAAATACCTTTGGACAAAAGTTTTGGACTAAAATTAAAAGAGTTTAAATTAATCTCATTTGAAGTATCATTTAATAATATCAGACATTTATTTCAAGATACAGAAGGAAAAATATGGATTTGTAGTAATGGATATTTGGGTTATTTGGATTTAAATAATAATTGGGTTAGCCAAAATATTGAAGGCTCAAGTCTAAATGTTAGTGATATCAAACAGCAAAAAGATGGCAGTTATATCATCAGTGTTTATGGTGAGGGATTATATATCTGGAAAGGTAATATTCTAAAGCATTATACGGAAGAATCAGGTTTAGTTTCACAATTAATCAGGACTGTTTTTGTGGATTCAGAAGGTAGGATATGGGCAGCAAGTAAGAATGGCGTTTCTGTAATTGATAGTGACGAAATATCAATATTTTCTGTGAAAAATGGATTGCCCAATGAGAATATAGAAACCATTTGTGAAGATTCAGAAGGTAATATTTGGTTAGCTAGTGACGGATCTGGTGCTTTTAGATTTACCAGTGATGAGTTTGTGAGTTATCATCAATCCGGAGGAATTGGTAGTGATTACATCATGAGTATACAACAAGATACCTTAGGTCATTATTGGTTTGGTACTTATGGTAATGGTTTGACTAGTTATGACGGTAAGGATTATTCTTATTATACCTTGGAAAATGGTAAATTGAATAATAATATCGTATGGAGTTCATTGCGGGATTCAAAAGATAGGCTGTGGTTTGGAACCTCTGATGGATTGTCCTTGTTTTCAAATAATGAAATAAATACTTTTAGCGATGTCGAATGGTTGCCGAGCAATAAAATCACTGCGATATTTGAAGCGCCTGAGAAAAATGAAATATGGTTGGGGACATCAAAGGGACTAGGGATTTATGGTCCTGACAGTAATAGGGTTTTAAAGCAGTCAGAAACACTTCCGTTAAAAAACATTCGAACCATAGCAAAAGGGAAAAACCTTCAGACATGGCTAGGTACTTCCAATGGAATTTATGTGACAGATGGAAATTTTTATGAGCCATGGATTAATAATGATCAATTGCCAGATAAAGTTGTTTATGCTATAAAGAATTATAAAGACTCACTGTGGTTTGTGGGAACCGCAAATGGACTATATTATACTGACGGAATTCAAATTACAAAAATGCTGCTTCACGAATCTTTTGGGGCTAATTATATTAATTTTTTAGAAGTAGAACGGGAGAGGTATTTATGGGTGGGTACAAACTACGGTATTTTTGAAATTGATTTATACAGTTATTTGAAAGATCAATATAAAGGACTGCTACATCATACTGAGAATAGCGGGCTTAATAGCGTAGAGACAAATTTAAACGCCATATTTGTTGATAGTCAAGACCAAGTATGGATGGGCACAGGGAATGGGTTGATTAGATTTGACCGAGAAAAGCGAAAGCAAACTAGTATAGATATTCTTCCTAAAGTAGAAATAAAAGATGTTCAATTATTTTTAAAACAAACCGATTGGAAAGCATTTTCCAAAGAAATTGATCCTTTTTTGGGGATACCCAAAAATCTCGAATTAACCTCTCGAAATAATTACCTAACATTTTATTTTGAAGGATTGAGTCTTTCTCATCCAGATGAATTAACCTATAAAATTATATTAGAAGGTTTAGATGAAGAATGGACGCCCAATATTACCCAGACATCATTTACCTATCCCAATTTGAGTTACGGAGATTATACCTTTAAAGTTAAAGCAAGTATTGATGGCGTTCATTGGTCAGATCCTGTTAGTTTTAGTTTTATCATTCACAAGCCGTATTATTTGACTTGGTGGTTTATTTTACTTTGTGTGACGGTTTTGGGAGTGTTTATATACATAGTATATAGATGGCGTAAAAATGTTAAAAGTCAAAAGGATAGAACAGAAAAACTAGTTTATAAGTCAAGGTTACTAGCATTGGAACAGCAAACTCTAAATGCAAGCATGAATAGACACTTTATATTCAATGCACTTAATTCCATTCAATATTATATTAATACACAAGATCGACTTTCGGCTAATAGGTATTTAACCAGTTTTGCTAAACTAATTAGAAAAAACCTGGACTCATCTGTTAGTAGCACTGGTCTAGTCACTTTAGCGGATGAATTGGAGAGGTTAAAGTTGTATATCTCGTTAGAGCATATGCGTTTTCAAGAGAAGTTTGATTTCGAAATTGATGTGGCAGATGATGTGGATGTAGAAGGAGTTGAAATTCCACCTATGATACTTCAACCTTTTGTTGAGAATAGTATTTGGCATGGCTTATTACCACAAGAAGAAGGTGGGAAACTTTGGGTAAAAATATCTAAAAGTAATAAGGGGATTGTATTTGAAATTGAAGATAATGGTATTGGATATGATGTAAGTTTGTCTCGAAAAACTGAGAATAGTCATCATTCTAAAGGCATGCTTATAACTTCAGGTCGATTAGAAATTCTTAAAAAGGTCAATCAGCAAAAGATGACTATTAAGGGTCCTTTTCAGTTGCATGGTGAAGATGGCAAACCTATTG
>CAJYBK010000259.1 GCA_913064955.1 uncultured Flavobacteriales bacterium | reverse complement strand
CTAATTTTAAGATCAAAGTTGTTGACTCCTTTGGTTCTTTAAGGTAGTCGTCAACATAAGAGTTTATGGGCTTGAAAAAAGCAAAGGTATCTTCAGGAAGAATAACCCCCTCCAGTATAAAAGTTCCTTTTTCTGAACATAAATGAACAAAAGGTGTCTTACTGGTTTTATTTATTTGAACAGCCATAGTTAAATTGTAATAAGTTTGTGGTTAGCTAATATAGTAACAAAAAGATTGTTTAAATCATATATTCTGCATTTGGTCATTATTTTCCGTTCAATCGTGAATTAAATGCGATTTAATTAAAATGATTATTTTTGAATAAACTAAAATGTTTTATGAAGTTACAGTTAATAGTTTTAAGTCTTATAATTACCACTATTGGTTTTTCACAAACTCCACCTTTACAGCCAATGAATGGGCCTGGCGGTTCAGATTACACTCATAATGATGTTATCTTTTCAAATTTCACAAATTGGCTTTCTGCGGACGGTTATTGGCTTTTTGAACCCGATTCACCTAAACCAGACTCTGCCAATCTAATTGTTTTTAATCATGGTTATGGAGTTTTTAACCCTGGACCATATGCTGCTTGGATTGAGCACCTAGTAAAAAAAGGGAATATTGTTATTTTTCCAAAGTATCAATTAAATGATGCATCTGTACCAAGTACCTATACGCCTAATGCAATTGTAGGAATTACAGATGCTTTGAATGAATTAAACACAAACCCTGCAAGAGTGAAACCTAGAATGGAACATTTTGCTATCATTGGACACTCATATGGAGGAGTTATTACTTCAAATTTAGTTACAGAGTATGCTACTTACGGGACACCAAAACCACAATGCTTTATGCTTTGTGAGCCAGGAACTGGTGGGATAAATACCGGTAGAATTAATAGTTATGTAGGGATGGATACTGATTATAATGCTTTAATTATAGTAGGAGAAAATGACATTGTTGTAGGTAATTCATTTGGGAGAGAGATATATGATAGTACGTTGATTTCTACCACACACAAGAATTACATAACTCAGTTAGAAGATAGTTATGGTTCTCCTGCTTTGGAAGCTACTCATAATGAACCATTGGCTGCGGACAATACTTACGATGGAGGAACAGTTAGTGCTGTAATCACTGGTGGGTATGTTGCAGCAAAGACAGATGCAGTGGATTTTTACTGTTATTGGAAATTGGCAGACGCATTGTTAAATTGTACCTTTTATGGAACTAACTGTGAATATGCATTTGGAGATACGGATGAACAACGTTTTATGGGTTTATGGAGTGATGGGACGCAAGCTACTGATTTAATTGTGGAGCCTTCGCAAGCATCCAATTTAAATTTAGTTGAAGGAAATACTTTCAGCATATTTCCAAACCCTACTGCCGATTTACTTTATTTGAAGTCAAAAGAATCTAATCTTACTTATACCATATTTGATAGTAAAGGAAGTGAAATACTCAATGGAACTGGAATTGAGAACGCAGAAGTTAGTGTAAAGGATATTTCACCAGGAGTCTATCAAATAAAAATTGAGTCAAGAGATAAAATAGAAATATTGAAATTTGTTAAAAATTAGAAGAATGAGAACGGTATTTATTTTAGGGGGTATAGTTATTATAGCGGGGTTTGCTACATTAGGTTATTTTGTGCATCAGTCTTTTTGGTGGGCACTTGGGATTCTTTCTCCATTGTTATTCATGGGATTCTATGATATAATCCAAAATAAACACACCATAAGAAAAAACTATCCTTTAGTGGGTAGACTAAGATATCTATTAGAGTCTATTAGACCAGAGATAAGTCAGTATTTTATTGAGTCTGATTTAAGTGGAAGACCATTTAACAGAAGAGATAGGAGTATTGTATATCAAAGAGCTAAGGCTGTAAGACAGACAGTGCCTTTTGGGACACAATTAGACACAACTGAACCTGGTTATGAATGGGTGACACATTCTTTATTTACTACTCATATTGAAGGTGACTTGAGAGTGAAAGTAGGGAGTTCACAATGCAAGCAGCCTTATGATTGTAGTATCATGAACATATCAGCAATGAGTTATGGATCATTGAGTAAAAATGCGGTGTTAGCATTAAATGGAGGCGCTAAGTTGGGCAATTTTGCGCATAATACAGGCGAAGGAGGAATTAGCCAATATCACAAGGAATTAGGAGGAGATTTAATTTGGCAAATCGGAACAGGATATTTTGGTTGTAGAAATAATGATGGAACTTTCAGTAGAGAGTTGTTTCAAAAAAACGCTTCTATTCCCAATGTAAAAATGATTGAATTAAAACTTTCTCAAGGAGCGAAGCCTGGACATGGAGGTATTTTACCAGGTAAAAAGAATACTCCTGAAATTGCCGCTATTAGAAATGTAACTCCAGGAACAGACGTGCTATCTCCTCCAAGACACTCTGCTTTTAATGATAGTAAAGGATTGTTGGAGTTTATTCAGGATTTAAGAGAACTATGTGGAGGGAAACCTACTGGGTTTAAACTGTGTATGGGTAAAAAATCTGAGTTTGAAGACATATGTAAACAAATTAAAAACACTGGGGTTTATCCAGATTTTATCGTGATAGATGGTACAGAAGGAGGGACAGGTGCTGCACCGTTAGAGTTTTCTGATAGAATTGGTATGCCTTTGTATGATGCATTAGCATTCGCTTATGAATGTATGGTGAAATATGATATCAAAAAAGAGATTAAATTAATTGCTTCGGGTAGGGTTATGACTGGATTTGACGTTGTGAAATTGCTTGCAATGGGAGCAGATGGTGTTAATAGTGCAAGAGCAATGATGTTTGCTTTAGGCTGTATTCAAGCCTTAGCATGTGATAGTGGAAAATGTCCAACAGGAATTGCAACCCAACAAAAGCCATTAATGAATGGATTAGATGTAGATGATAAAAAAGTAAGAGTAGGTAACTATCACACGAATACAATCAAAGCAGTAAAAGAAATTCTAGAAGCTTGCGGTCTACATAATACAGATGAACTCGACAGAAGTATGATTTTTAGGAGAGTGGAAGAGAATAAGGTAATGACTTTTGACGAGATCTATCCTCTGAAAAATGTTTCTGCAGATAGTGTGTTAAACTAAAGCGTAATCTGACAACCAACTACCACACCGTGACTAAAAGCATCTCTTTGGCTATGTGTAACGCCAGGAGGGAACGGTAGGTATGGATCACTGCCGCTTATGAAGTTAAGAGGAGCATAACCATCTGTTCTGAATAATTCAATAAACAATTTGGAAGATTGATTGATTAATCCAGAGAAGCCTGCAACAATTTGATTTTGTCTTTCCCAAGGTGCCCCGGAAGGTCCTGCTTTGAAATTAGAAAATTCTCCAGAAACAGTCCACATTATTTTCCCTTTAAGATTGAAATTATAATTTGCGCCTAAATCCAATGAAGAAACTTTTGCTGCTTCATATATATTGAGAGGAGGCGTTGGATTATAAGTTCCAGGCCAAATTTTTAAAGTTTTGGCAAATCCACCTTTTACTAATAGATGCTTCCCATATTTAAGATTTGCATAATAGGTGTACGCTGGGTTTCGTTCATCACAAGGTTCAAAATGTTTAACTGGGAAAGTGTGACAATAACTAGTGCCATGTAAGTATGAGCCTCCAACATTTATAGACCAGTCTTCTGTGAGGTTAACTGTGTAATTAGCATCAGCAACAAAATTATTAATCAGTGAAGGAACGTTAGTTGAATCTCCTACAGGTGTATGCATCGCTCTAAATTGCGCACCGCCTTGAGCTGCCATTACTGTGGTATGAATATTCCATTTCTTAAATCCAATCTGAGCACCATAAGCTAGTCCTCCAAAGGCATGCCACATAGTGGAGTTGGTAAATGGGCTAACACTACCAGTTTGTCCAAATGGAGCATCCATTTTTCCTATCGCACCATAAATTGGAAGTTTATCTAAATCACCGATTATCACAAAACCTTTTCGAAGTTGTAACTGATTTCTTGCTAAATCTGTGATGATTCCAGTTCCAAAACTTTGCTCCGGATTGTACAATATTTCAGAATGCATGAATAACCAAGAATTGACTGCTCCGGTCAAAGACATTTGAAAGGAATGAATAACTGCCTCACTTACTTCATGTCCTATTTGATTCGAAGAAGTTGGATGGCGCATTAAGTAGGCAAATTTAGAATCTGTATTGGATTTTTGATAATCGAATATGGTGATAAGAGATGTCCCTATAGTTAAACTTTTTTCTGGAAGTTTGTTTTCTTGCTGTTCTTCTAGAAACACTAATACCTTTCTTAAATTTTGAGTAGGTTCTAGCATTTTGTAGGAAAGGGCAGAGTTGATTTCAATACTACCTTTTTTGTCATATTTAGTTGAGTCCTGAGCGTATGTAATACAAGACGCAAAAAGGAAAATGAAAAGTATAATTTTAGACATATTGTAAAGACTTTTATAAAAATCGACAAA
>CAJYBK010000258.1 GCA_913064955.1 uncultured Flavobacteriales bacterium | reverse complement strand
CAGTGCATTTTACTGCCATACTTGCCATATAAGAATCGTTATCCACAATCCTCAATCAAACAAATAATGAAACACATTTTAGGCTCATTTATTTTTCTAAGTTTTTTGATTTCTTGTTCTAATTCGAGCGAACAATTAATAAATGAAACCAAAAACGTTTCCAATCTGGATTTGATTCAACTTAATAACACAATCATTTCAAACAAAACAATTTCTCGCAGGTTACACAATTTACTTTTTGGTGATTTAAGACTATGCATGTATGAAGTACATACGGCATTAAATATTGAAAAGTATGCAAATTATTACACTACAAATCTTTTAGCAAAAGCGAACGATAGTCAATTAATAAAGGTATGGAAAATTGACTCAATCATTTGCTTATCCGATCAACTTTCAAATCAAGATTCTGAATACTCAACCTTAACAAAGGATTACATAAAACTCTGTACTCACAATTTCCTAGAATACTCTAACTATGAATCAAGTCTTGAGCAAAACTATAGTGATTATACGATTGAGGATATTCTATCCGCAAAAAATGAAAAAACAAAAGATATAGAAGATATGACTTTGTCAATGTTTACATTGATAGAGAAGGAAATTAACTTGTACCAAGCCTTATCTATAATCCATAATTACAATTCATTTCTACTTTCTAAATTAAATGATAGATTAAGTAAATTTGAATTTAACACTTCTGCACTCTTACCTATTTTTCAGTTTGATGAATCGTACTACTCTGAAGATTCAACTTTTTTAAAGGTTAGCGTTGGCTTTATCGACACAACTATGACCCATAGAATTCAATGGCATTTGAATCCTGATATTTTAAATTCAGAAACAACAATAACTGAATCAAATAATACTTTTATAATCCCTAAAACTAAAGATTCTATATATGGTGTTATTTCTTATAGCTACAGAGATATTGAAAAATGGAAAGTTTGGAAAAAACAGTAAAAGTGGATAACATGATGTATAGAATATTGGGCGGTTCAGAGGTTTGGAGAGAGCCAAGTTACCTACTGACACCGCCAAATTTACAATTTGGCTTTACAACAAATAAAATGTAAAAACAAAATTGTAAATTTGGCTCAGAGCAAACCGATAGCGCAGTGCTTCCTAATGCCCTACATTCCATACATAAATCGTTGGGGGTCATTTAACAAACCATTCGTCAATATCTGAAAACTCATCTATACTCTTCTGCTTTCTAACAACAATTCCTGTAATCTTATTTTCTTGAATACTTTCCTTTAAAGATTCTGAGATATATAAGTAGTCCATTGGTGTTAAGTATTGTACTCCAAACAAGTCTTTGTTAAACCCTTCTTTCAAAACAATTTTTTCAGCTGCAACATGCAATCTTAATCCAGATTTACGCTGTTCTAAAAAAAGATTTGAATATTCTTCTAAACTATTAAAACGAACTTCTTTTATTTTTTTCTTAATCAACATATTCTTCGTGTAGAAAAAACTTGACTTTTCTAAATCAATATTATCGAATCCATTCCAAATAAAGTGAATATAAAAATACTTAAACTCTATTCCATCTTTTACAACAACAGCTTCATGAGCACTAAATAGATCAATTTCAAAGCCTTTCAATAGATTATAAAATTTCTCACTCACTAATAAATGAGTTGAAGACACCAAAGGAACAGAGATTAAATCTGTTATTTTCGCTTTTGGATACATTTCAAAATACAACTTATTTGTATATTCGACTGGTCTCTCATTTGAATAATTAGATGGTGAATCCTTTTCGTAATAAAATGACGATTCCTTTCCATTTGGCACGTTCACACATTGCGTCACTGAATTTCTAACTCCAGTTATCTTTTGCCTTACATCACGGCCAATTTTATAATACTTCATATCTAATAATAAAAATCAAATATAAATAAATATACGACCCCCAACAGTTTGTATATTTTATAGGGCGTTCAGAGGTTTGTAGAGAGTACAGGTTTCCTACTAGCACCGCCAAATTTACAATTTGGCTTTACAACAAATAAAATGTAAAAACAAAATCGTAAATTTGGCTTAGAGCAAACCTGAAGCAAAGCGCTTTTCAATGCCCTACAAAACATACAAGAATCGTTACCACACATGATGAAAAAATAAAAATGATTAATAACAGACCATATTGGGTAGATAGCCCCTTTAACATTCATTTTATTAATTCTACTAATCTTTTAGAACAAACTTTTAATAGTTCAGAGTCAGGTTTTGAATTAGATGAAAACATGTATGCTATTCAAACGATTCTAAACACTGTAATAACAATTGAAGCAGTTGCAAATTGCTTAATAGATGACTTGAATTTACCTAAAAGAATTAAAGAAGAAGTTGACAAATTTAAAATACTCAGCAAATTTGAATATTACTTACAAATAAAGGGTCAGTTAAATATGGAATATGGCTCAAATAATGTTCAAAAAATTAAAGAACTTATAAGTATTAGAAATGATTTAGTTCATTCAAAAGTAAAAAAGATAAGCGGAACTATTTCAAACGATAAAACTGAAGAAAACCTTGATCACTTTATTTCTGAAAGTAAGGAAAAATATAACAATACTCAAATACCCAAATCATATGCATCTTGGGGATTAGTAGAGGCAAAAGTTGCGGTAAGTTCTTTTTTAGATTTTATAAACTACATATTTAATTCATTATGTTTCAGTCCTGAAGATGTAAGTATTTTACTACTTCCTAAACAATATGACTCTAACGGAGATGGAATATGGATGATTGACAAGCGCTTAGAGATTTCTTTTAAAAAACTTAATAATATACTTATGTCTGAGATTACTCCCTTTATTGATATTGAAGGAACCGGTCAATACACAGAATTTCACTAAAAAAACTAAACGTGTGGTAACAGTTTGTATATTTTATAGGACGCCTCGGAGGTTTGTAGAGAGTGTGGGTTTCCTACTAGCACCGCCAAATTTACAATTTGGCTTTAATACAAATAAAATGTAAAAACAAAATTGTAAATTTGGCTTAGAGCAAACCTGAAGCAAAGCGCTTTTCAATGCCCTACAAAACATACAAGAATCGTTAGCACCAATAAGATGAGAAAAATTCTAATATTAATCAGTTTTGCCTCTTCACTAAATATGTTAGGTCAATTCAGCATTGGTCCATCTATTAAATTTGGAAGAAGCAATTTACCTAACGATATTGAGTCAATTAGAGAAAGTGAAAACTATACTGAATATGGAAATAACTATGCAATTGGCATACTTAATGAATATAAACTGAAAAACTGGTTTTCTGTTGAAATTGATTTACTATTTGACCATTTAAGTTCTCAAAAATTCTATTTCGTTGATAAAAACAATTCAAACTTATACAAAAGCAATCAATTAAATAAAATTGGATATTTAAGCATCCCTCTTTTCCTGCAATTTAATTATAAAAAACTAAATTTTAATATTGGCTGTCAGACATCGTTTCGTATATCTGAATACACAAAGTTGACAATTACTGACCAAGACAATTCACAGACCATATATGAAGGTAATAACTACAATATGTTTCTTAAAAAGAATATAGCCTTAACATCAGCAATTACATACAGATTATACGAAAACTTCGAACTTGAATTAAGATACATAAAAGGTTTCGTAAATATAATGAATGAAAAAACAGGTTACGTATATAACGCATCTACGACACAGTTTTTATTTGGTTTGAACTATAAATTCGACTTCAAGAAAAAAAAATCAACTGAAGAAATTCCGGAGAAAAACGATGAATAAGTAAAGGTGCTAACAGTTTGTATATTTTATAGGGCAGACAGAGGTTTGTAGAGAGTGTGGGTTTCCTACTAGCACCGCCAAATTTACAATTTGGCTTTAATACAAATAAAATGTAAAAACAAAATTGTAAATTTGGCTTAGAGCAAACCTGAAAGCAAAGCGCTTTTCAATGCCCTACAAAACATACAAGAATCGTTGTAAGTAATTGATGAAACTATTGCAATTAATATTAATTCTGACTCTGCTAAACTCTTGCGAAGGAGGTAATTCATCAAACTCTGCAAAAATCGAAAGTGAATCAACTAAAGATAGTACTAGTGTAAACTCAAAACAATTCTATGCTTTGAATGATACACTGCTACCTTCTATTTACCTAACAAACAATAATCCACATCTCTATTCGCTAATTGCTTCAGATGAATACATGCTAAGTGAAGACAAAAGTTATCTCAAATGGCCAACCTTCATAACTTACGCTATTAACGAATTAATAAAAGACAACATTAGCCATGTTACGGACTATGCACTTCTTCAAAAAATAGAAGAATCAAATCGAACAAAATTATCTGTTGCATATTTTGATACGATTGGTGATGGATCAGTAATTGAAATTCATTTACAACAGCAACTATTCAAACCTGAAAATCACGACATAACATATTTAGAGTACGGACCTGTTGATATTGTTGACGGTCAAAAAGCATGGTATGGAGATTCAATTCCAAAGTATCCAT
>CAJYBK010000257.1 GCA_913064955.1 uncultured Flavobacteriales bacterium | reverse complement strand
TCTTCTTATCAAAGAAACCAAAGCAGTTAGTTCATCTGCAGGTTGCTCACCTTTTACATCTTCCAGTGTAGCATAAGCATTCCAAACATAATCTGGCGCTAGCATAGGTTTCTCTAATTTAAGTAAATCAAATACTTCCTTAATCATCTTAAAGGTAATCTCTCTTCTGTTATAAGGCTGGTTGTAAAAAATGCTCAATGCTTTTATCTCATCCTTATGTAACGCTAGGTATTCGCTAAAATCCTTCACAATGGCAGCTGCCTTATCCACAGAAGTGGTATCCCACTCAGATTTAGTGACTTCGTCAATATTGTGTGTGTCTATAATTTGGTCATGTTCCTTTCGTACATTTTCCAAATAGTTATTTAATTCTCCTTTAAAAGTAGAAGCCGCTTCCACAATCAATTTTTCTTGTGCTGCCTTTTTACATTCTTCCAATAATGCTGGAGTCCTATCCAATTCGGGAGTTTGTTCAAATACTTTATTGGCATTATCTGCTATTACATCATAATCAAAAGCATCAATTAATTCTTTGGTCATCTGCTTGAGGTTTTTACCTCCAGAATATTCCAATAACTTGTCTTTTTCTTTATCTGTCAGTTGTTTTTCAAGACGTATCAATCTATTAGCCAAAGAAAGGAATAAATCTTCATCTGCATGCCCCATGGTCACCGCACCCAATAAGTCTTTCATAGGAATAGACTTTTTGCGTTCCAAAGGTCTGCTGTCTGTCTTTTTGGATTTAGTAGCGCCTACAGCATCTACTATCACAAAGTGCGTTTTGCTTTTAGCCGTCCGAGATACCATTTGTAAGGAATCATTATTAATGGTACGCGTTCCCCTACCCTTCATTTGCTCAAAGTAATTGATACTCTTTACATCTCGCATAAAAAGCAACACTTCCATTGGCTTCACGTCCGTACCAGTAGCAATCATATCTACGGTAACGGCAATTCTAGGATAATAAGAATTTCTAAACCTATTCAAAACAGATTTTGGATCTTCCTCAATCTTATAAGTTACCTTTTTGCAAAACTCATTTCCTTCGTCAAACTCTTCTCTAATAATCTTAATGATATCATCTGCATGGCTATCTGTTTTGGCAAAGACCAAAGTCTTAGGCACTTCATAATCACCATTCTTATCAAACCTATTGGGATATATTTCCGTCTTTAAGGCTCGTTTATACTCCCTAATTATATTTCTTATTTGGCTAGGGTTAACTACCTTTTTATCCAAATCATTTTTAGTGTACTGCGTATCTTCATCCTCTTGCTGCCATCTTTTAGCACGAGTCAATTTATCTCGTCTATCCACATACCATCCTGCTTTTACCACATTTCCTTTTTTAGAAATCTCAGTTTCTATAGTATAGACATCATAAGGCACATTCACACCATCTGTCACAGACTCTTCATAGGTATATTGGCTCACCACATTCTCATTAAAGAAA
Source organism: uncultured Flavobacteriales bacterium (assembly GCA_913064955.1). Lineage (GTDB taxonomy): Bacteria > Bacteroidota > Bacteroidia > Flavobacteriales_D > Parvicellaceae > Parvicella. Next base: position 3,057 of record CAJYBK010000257.1, on the reverse strand, counting down.
CCAAAAGTTCTTTTATCTGGTGTAGCCGTAAGTCCAATTAGGAAAGCATCAAAATAATCCAACACCTGTTTCCATAGGTTATATATAGAACGGTGACACTCATCTATCACAATGAAATCAAACTGCTCTATCGGAACTTTAGGTGTATAGTCAACAGGCACTGCTTGCTTTTTAGACAACTGTTGTTTTACCCATGAGTTTTCTTCAGGATTAGTTTCCTCAGCACTATCATCCAGTTCTTCACCTTTCAAAATAGAATACAATCGCTGTATGGTCGAGATACAAACTTGGCTATCAGAAGCAATATAACTAGAACTTAATCGCTGTACATTATACAACTCGGTGAATTTTCTATTGTCGTCATTAGGCTGGAATGTCATGAACTCTTGTTCTGCTTGTTCACCTAAGTTTTTGGTATCTACTACAAATAGAATACGTTTGGCATCAACATGCTTTAGTAATCTGTAAACAAATGTGGCTGCTGTAAAAGTCTTACCAGCACCTGTAGCCATTTGTATCAATGCTTTGGGCCTGTTCTTTTTAAAAGAATGTTCTAAATTTTCTACTGCTACTATTTGCGCAGGTCTCAATCCAGTTGGGTCCAATGCAGGCATAGACAATATCCTTTCTCTTAAACTTGGACCTTTCTTTAAATAATCCGCCAATGTTTCTGGCTTATGAAACCAAAAAACGTTTCTACCTCTTGGCTTAGGATCTCTATAATCTGTAAATCGTGTTAATGTTCCTGTGCTTTCATAGACAAAAGGCAAAGGGTCATTGTTCAGGTATTTTAACTTGGCATTGGCATATTCCTTAGACTGTTCTTCCACCACAGTAATCCTATGTGCCTCATCTTCTCTTTTTGCTTCAATAATCCCTACAGGCTTTCTATCCACAAACAATACATAATCAGCAGGACCTACATCCGTTTGATATTCTCTTATTGCCACCCCCTTATTGGCAGAAAGATCTACGGTACTTTTGGACTGTACTACCCACCCTGCTGCTATCAACATAGCGTCTATTCTATCTCGGGCAAGTTGCTCTGGGTTTTGGTTTGGTTCTATAGTTTTCAATCTACTGTAGGTTTCGGTTTACTATCAATTTGTTTCAAAATAAAACAATGAGAACGTAAGATTTTTACGTTTTTCGAATTAGGATGATTTAATTAATAATAAGGTTGGTGCGTTAAATATAGAATTTCTCCTCTTCTTTCTAGCCTATTTTACGTAAAATAATTCTCATTATTTCCTATAATCAAGTAAATGAAGGAATTATATTGAAAGAAAAGTGGCTTCGTTTTCTGTTAAGGAAAGTTAAAATCGGTAGGGGCAAAAAACCAACCGCTCAACAATCCATACCAACCACTCAATGAAGCATACAAGTTACTCATTTTAACAACTTTTGTGCAACCCTATTTTTGAAACCTGGCACACCCCTTGCCGTTAACCATACCAAGTGATTCAGCAACATACCTAGTCGCGAATAAGTATCAAAAAACTGCATCACCATTCCCAATCAAAAGTTGATTCGGATTAATTAACCAGGAGGCGAGAACAACTCAATCCTATAAACAATGGACAACGTACAACAACAATTAGACATTGGACAAAATACATTGGACATTGGACAATAAGAGGCAAGGCCTCGCCCCCACAAATTCAAAACACAATGGCAAAATACAGAAGCATTGTCAAAATCACCGGCAAGGTCGGGGACATGCAATTTTCCGAAAGAGACGGCAAGAGTAGAATAAACTTAGCCGCAAGAATCAAAGAAGATCCTTTCAAAGGACATCCTAGAATGAAAGAAAATGCACAGGAATTTTCTGGAGCAGCAACGGCTGCCAAAGCATTAAGAAAATCATTAGAGAAAGTCTACAAGGTCTTCAAAGACAAAAACGCAGGAAGAAGACTCTTCACCTTAATGAAAAGTATCCTAAACCTCGGTGCAGGAAACAGAGGAGAACGAATAGTTGACTTCCCTACCAATGGGTACAACCTCCAAGATTTAGAACTCAACCAAGTGGATAAGTTCGCCAATATCTTCAGAGGAGAGATCACCACGGTAGTCAATGCAGATAGAAACGAGATCCAAGTCACCATAGAAGACTTCCACACCGTGGATGACCTCTCAGGACCAGATTTCGCAACACATCTCAAGTTCGTTTTGGCAGTAGGCTCATTGAGCAACCAAAACTACGTGCCCACAGATGATAAGTACAAATCCACCAACCCATCGCAAGATGGCCTCAACAACATCGAGGAGTCCGCTCCCGTTGCAATTGGCAGTATGGTTGGAACCAACTTAGTCATCACCGCACAACTACCCGGAGCACCGGTACTAGATCCAGACGTAAGTCTTATTGCTGCCCTAGGCATCCAATTCCTAGATTTCGTCAATGGTCAATTCTACGTCCTAGACTCCAAAAACGCGATGAAAATCATTGAAGTAGCGTAATTATTAATTAAAAACAATACACATGATAGAATCATCGTATACCAGTGAGGACGAGTCCTCCGCATAATCCCTCGTTAGTTCGCTAGCGAGGGATTTTTGTTTTGTTGGTGTATTTCGAATCACCGTTCACTTACCAAACTCCGCTGGCTGAGCGGAGTCGAAGCCAGAGATTTCAAATCACCCCAATAACAACAATGCCTATTAGAAAGATCCCGTCTCATGCTCAGCAATAGAGAATGAAGAGACGAATCCCGATAACTATCGGGAGCGGCACGCAGTGCAAGAGCATGTAGTCTCGAGAATGAGCGTTACGAAGTAATTGCCTTGCAGGAGACTAGACTTTTTTGTTTCTTCCGAAACTTCGGAATTGTGTCAATGACAAAAATGAAAAGCCCAGCCGGCTCAAGGCGCCACAACACCCTCATCCCACTTCCATCATTCCAACATCTTAACCACAACCCCAATTAGCAAGATCCCGTCTCATGCCCAGCAATAGAAAATGAATAAATACACTCTCTTTTAGAACGTCAGCACCGGTCTCGTAAATGTCCTTTGTCAAACAGCAACGAAGAGGTGAAAAAAGTTGGAACTGTTTGA
>CAJYBK010000256.1 GCA_913064955.1 uncultured Flavobacteriales bacterium | reverse complement strand
AGAACACCATACTTACAGTAGCAGAAGTGTCTCCTGTAGGTATAGCCATACTTCCAAAGGCAAGTACACCAAATCCTAATCCCAGTAATATTAATCCTATTCCAAATTTAACTGGAGCGGTAGGGTTGTATTTACTCTCCCATATTTTAGAAAACAAGGGAGCAAAAAGAATAATAAATAAAGAATTCAAAATACCAAACCAAGATGCTGGAACTTCCAGTTCTTTATCCTTGATAGATTCTATTTTCGCCACTTTACTAGTAGGAACTTTTTCAGCAGTTTTTGCATCTAAATATCTGTAACTACCTTCATTATCCACATCTAGTATGGCAATGTCCTGAGCAACTTCTATTTTAGCATCTGTTCTAATGATAGTTGTTGTATCTACCATTGATGATACCTTAGTTTTCTCATCAACCACTTCAGTTTGAAAAGCTACAACGTATGCTTTAGTGCTGAAATCTTTATTAATCATCCATCCTACAATTACCCAGATAATAGCAAAACTAATTCCCAAGAATAAATTGGACATTGCAAATTTCTTAAACGATGCTTTAAATAGAAGAACTAATACATAAGTGATTATAGCAAGCGGAACAATCGTTACAATGGTATTAACCACAGTAAACGCTGTTGCTGCTCCACCTGTAAGAATTCTATCTGTAAAGTTTCTAGCAAAAAGAGTCATTGAGCCTCCTGCTTGCTCGAAAGCCATCCAGAAAAAGATGGTAAAGAAAGCAAGTATACCAATTACCATTAATCTATCACTTTTAACTTTTGCAGGGGATACAGAAGTTACCGCATCATCAAGAATTTCCTCTCCTCCATGAGTAGCCTCCTCTTGGTGATCTAAAATTTGTGCATCATCAACTGAATTATCATCTTTAGGATTAAGTCCAATTTGATCGAATATGTTCTGAGCAAAGAAAAACATGATCATACCAATGAACATGAAGATTCCAGCAAGACCAAAACCATAACTCCAACCAATTTTTTCACCTACATAACCACATAGAAGAATTCCTAAAAATGCACCAGCATTAATACCCATATAGAATATAGTATAACCAGCATCTTTCTTTTCAGGGTCTTTAGTGTATAGTTGACCTACTATAGAACTAATATTCGGCTTAAACATTCCATTACCTAATATAAGTAATCCTAGTCCTAAGTAAAATGTGAACTCAGTTTCAAAAGCCATTGAAGCATGACCCAAGGTCATTAAAAGAGCTCCAATTAAAATGGCTAGTCGATAACCTGTAAGTTTATCGGCAATCAATCCTCCAAAAATGGGTGTGATATATACAAGACCAGTGTATGTTCCGTATAATGTCAAAGCCTCAGCATTGGTCCATTCCCATCCGCCTATACCAGCAGCACTAACTAAAAAGAGTACTAAAAGTGCTCTCATTCCGTAATAAGAGAATCTTTCCCACATTTCCGTGAAAAACAAAACAAATAATCCGGCAGGATGCCCCATCACTCTTAATTGCTCTGTGTAACTTGTTTTAATTGAACTCATTGTTTCGATTTAAATTTTGAGCCCCGAAAATAGTATTTTTATTTGTGATATACGCAGCTAAATCTTACAATTTTTCGGAATAACTGCCTTAAATAATTGATTTAGACGATGTAATGAGTTGATACGTCTATTAATTATTTATTGTTTTAAATGAAATGTTATTTTTGCTTCAATAATTAAGGATGCTACTTTTAAATTTAAGAAAAAGACATTTTGTCTAACCAGCTAATAATGAGAAAACTAATTTATTTAACGCTTATTGGATTAACTTCAATAGCTTGTGCAGGAAATGAGTCGGAATCTAATGAAAGCGAAACTGCCAAAGCAGATTCAACTGAAGTTGTTAAGGTGGCTCACCCCGAAGATGATATAGACCATCATACACTTTCTAATTATACTGAGGTAAGAACAAAACATTTGCACTTGGATATAGCAGTAAGTTTTGAAAACAAGCAAATTACTGGAACTGCTACTCATACTATTGAGAATATTACTGGAGCAGATCACATTGATTTTGACACCAAAGGCTTAAATATTATCGCTGTTACTTTAGATGAAGGTGAGGCAGGTGAATATACAATGGGTGAGTATGATGAGTTACTAGGAACAGTACTTTCCGTGAAAATTAACGAAAACACTGAGAAAGTTAGTATCCAGTATGAGACTACTGAGAAGACGGAAGCGTTAGATTGGTTGATGCCAGCTCAAACTGCTGGTAAAGTTGAACCATTTATGTATACACAAGGTCAGTCGATTTTTACAAGAAGTTGGATCCCTGTGCAAGGGACACCGGCAATTAGAATTACTTATTCTGCTAAGGTGACAGTTCCCAAAAACTTAATGGCCGTAATGTCTGCTTCAAACCCAGTTCATAAGAACGAAACAGGAATTTACGAATTTGATATGCCACAAGCAATTCCTTGTTATTTAGTGGCTTTGGCTGTAGGAGATTTGGAATTTGCAGAGATAGATCACAGAACCGGAGTATACTCTGAGCCTTCAATGTTAAAAGATTGCGCATATGAATTAGGAGACATGGGTAACATGGTTAATGAGGCAGAAAAACTATATGGTAATTACCTTTGGGATAGATATGATGTAATTGTTTTACCTCCTAGTTTCCCTTTTGGAGGAATGGAAAATCCTAGATTGACTTTTGCTACGCCTACGATTATTGCTGGCGACAGATCTTTAGTAGCATTGATTGCTCACGAATTGGCTCATTCATGGAGTGGTAACTTAGTGACTAACTCTACTTGGAATGATTTCTGGCTAAATGAAGGATTTACAGTTTACTTTGAAAGAAGGATAATGGAAGCAATGTACGGAAAGGACTATACCGATATGTTGGCTTTGTTAGGTTACCAAGATCTAATGAGAACAATGGATGAAGAAACAACAGACATGCAAAGTTTGAAATTACAATTGATGTCAAAACATCCAGATGATGCTATGTCCGACATTGCTTATGAAAAAGGTTATTTCTTTTTAAGATTGTTGGAGCAAACAGCAGGAAGAGATAATTTTGACGTTTTCTTAAAAAATTATTTTGACTCTTATAAATTCAAGACCATTACTACGGAAGAGTTTAGAACATATTTAGTTGCAAATTTGATTGAACCATACAAACTGGAGGTTAATATTGACGAGTGGATGTATGAGTCAGGTTTGCCGGATAACTGTCCTCAAGTGATTAGTACATTGTTTAATGGAGTGGAAGCAAATTTAGAGCAGTTCTATAAGACTAATGATGTTAAGAAATCTATACACGCTTCAAATTGGACTACCCACGAATGGTTGCACTTTATTAGAAATTTGAAAGAGGGGACTACACCAGCACAAATGGCGATGCTAGATGCTGAGTATCATTTAACTCAATCTGGTAATAGTGAAGTTGCGGCAATTTGGTTTGAAAAAAGCATCAATTTTGGATATAATAAAATTGACAAGGAACTAGAAGCCTTTTTGGTAAAGATAGGAAGAAGAAAGTTTTTGATGCCTTTGTACACGGCTTTAGCAGCAACTCCTGAAGGAAAGGAAAAAGCAATTGCGATTTATAAAAAGGCAAGACCAAATTATCACTACGTATCTTTTAATTCAATAGATGAATTATTAGGCTTGAAATAAGCACTAGAAAGCATTTTACTTTTTTTAACAGATTGAATCCACAATATTAATTGTGGATTTCTGTTTTTATAATAACTTTGAATCACAAAGTGCTTTCCTATGGATGAAAACAAAAAACATTTAGAAGATTTAACTCACATCAGAAGTTTGATGGAGAAATCATCGAGGTTCCTCTCATTAAGCGGATTATCGGGAGTATTTGCGGGAATATACGCACTTATCGGTGCTGCAATTGTCTACTTTGATTTTAAAGCAGGTAGTGTAAGTTATGCGGAATATGTCAGATCAGCTGTAGGAGATGAACAGCCAACCATTCGTGTTTACTATTTGATTGGTGTTGCCATTCTAGTGTTATTGGCATCAGTTGTTACAGGCTTTGCTTTTACGTCTAGAAAGGCCAAAAAGCAAAACTTGAAAATCTGGGATAGTAGCGCCAAATTGATGATGTCCAACTTGATGATACCATTGGCCGCTGGAGGTGCTTTGGGAATTATCCTTTTGCAAAGTGGAGACTTTAAGTATGTGGCTCCGATTACATTGTTGTTTTATGGATTGGGATTATATAGTGCAAGTAAATACTCCTTTGTTGAATTAAGATATTTGGGATTGTGTGAAATCATTTTAGGGTTGATAGGATGTCTATATATTGGATACGGTTTATTGCTTTGGAGTATTGGCTTTGGATTGCTGCATATAGTGTATGGAGCTTTTATGTATTATAAATATGAAAGAAATAATTGATTAGAAATGCAGAATGTCTAGACTCTAAAATCTAGCATCTAAGAAAATGAAAGGTTTTAACCAACTAAATAAAGCATTTGAAAGTAGGGTAAGATTGGGTGTTATGTCCATCTTAATGGTAAACGATTGGGTAAATTATAAGGATATGAAA
>CAJYBK010000255.1 GCA_913064955.1 uncultured Flavobacteriales bacterium | reverse complement strand
TAATTTAAAAAACCCGAACAAATGACAAGAATAAGTAAAAGATACAACAGAAAAACTGACCCAAATATTACTATAAACCAACCATTTTATAGATTTTAAAATCATTTAGGGTTTGGCAATTGAGTACACAATAAAACCAGCGATTACTCCAGATACACTTCCAATAAAAGCGCTTTTAACTCTCTTTACTTTTGCTACTTTTTGAAACCCATCTATGTAGTACTCACTTGATAAAAAAGATACGTCTGCAACATGTTCTTTCCTAACTTTTGATTTTATTAATCCTGCGCCAATTGTTATGGCAAATGGCACTATGATAGGTGCCACCGTTGGTGTCCTATTGAAAAACCCTGGGCCAGGGTTCGTTGCTGTTTCATCAAACTCATAGGTATCTAACAAAACGCTAGTAAATCCTAATGCAAAACTCGCCACAAACAATGGAGCGCCATTCCCCGCTTTAAACGCATCACGTTGTCCGTATATGTACATGCGCATTTCATTTGGGCTATAGTAATTACCCATTAAAGTATCTTGCTTATACAACACGGATTCTTTCCCTGAAGCATCTGTAATAGAAAACAATCTATACTTTGACAATTCTAAAGATTTTACTTTTCCTCCATTTTTATAATATTCAAAATCGTAATAATCATCGAACTCAGTTTTAAGCTTTCCCCTTAAAACTTTACCATTCATCAATTGAATCTTGTCTTGAGCTAAAGTCACCCCTGATAAAACTAATGCGAACAATAGTAAAATTTGCTTTTGAAATGTCATAATTATCTTTCTTATAAGGTAGTAAATTTAGGGTTTTTCCATAAAATAGAAAGACTAACTATATCTTCTTTCCACCAAATCTAAAAACTCCTTTAAAGTATTGGAACTTGACTCCCAATTGTGTCTTGCTCTTAAAGTATTGATATACTCATCTGCTTCAATATAACTTGCAAAATTATTCAGGTTGTTAATCGCCTCTTTATAATGATTATTCTCGCCTTCAAATAAATCGTTCATAAACAAGAACTTTTGATTCAATCCTATTGCTTTTACTAAATCCGAAATTGGTTTTTTACCCAATTTATCTGCCAAAGATACTGTGTCTGTCTGCTCTGAAAACTTATCATTAACAGATTCGATTGGAGTTTCTTCTTTGGCTTCCGCAACAATTTCCTCTTTAACTACCGCTTTTGGCTCTTCGTAAACCGGCACCTCCGGAACAGGAATCTCCTCCTCCTGAATAGCGTCTAATAAATTGGTCTGATTAGTTGCAGCCGTTTCAGGTTCGCTTTCTCCAAAAGAAAATTGAAAATTCAACGATTTTTTTGGCTCTACAGATACTTTTTCAACTTTTTTATCGGTTGCCTTTTCTGTTTCTGTCTTTGGTAAAAGTGACATGTATTGTAAAATCGCAATTCTTTCATGCAACTCCCTTGCGTCTTGCAATAAGTGCTCTAATTGATCTACGTTAAGTAGTCCACCTTCCAGTTCATCAATTGATTGGTTGAGCGTGGTTAAAATTTCTTTAAGACTCTTGTAGTTTTTACTTGAATTCATTTAACTAATGTTATCTAATCTGTTACAAAAATGCTCAATATATTTTTAAAACTACAGTTTTTGATTTTCATTTTTTCAACAGATGTATTTGAAACAATAGAATTAATTAACTTTGACCAATCAGTAATAAAAAATTGAGTCATTGTTTTTAGAAAGAAAAGGAAATAGAAAGCAAAACAAAGGGTGGATTGAAGTTGTTTGTGGTTCCATGTTTTCAGGAAAGACTGAGGAGTTGATTCGAAGAATGAAACGTGCAAAATTTGCCCAACAAAAAGTAGAAATCTTCAAACCAGCTATCGACACTCGATACCACGAAGAAGATGTGGTAAGTCATGAAGGCAATGCTATAAAATCAACACCTGTTCCCTCCTCTTCGAATATTTTATTACTTGCCAATGATGTAGAAGTGATTGGAATTGATGAAGCTCAATTTTTTGACGACAACTTACCTAGAGTTTGCAGACAATTAGCAGACCAAGGCATAAGAGTGATTATTGCGGGATTAGACATGGACTTCAAAGGTGAACCTTTTGGCCCCATGCCAGCGCTTATGGCTAATGCTGAATTTGTAACAAAGGTACATGCTATCTGTATGCACTGTGGAGACTTAGCCCAATTTTCACATCGAAAAATTGCCAATGATGAAGTTGTACTTTTAGGAGAAACACAAGAATATGAGCCACTTTGTAGGCGTTGTTTTAATGAAGCCAACAAATGACGCTCAATTATAATATTGAACAAATCGCAGCGATTACCAATGCTGAAATCATTAATACTCGTGATTTAACAATCAATCAAATTTTCATTGACAGTCGAAATTTCTTTGGTGAACCTGACAGATTGTTTGTCGCTATTAAGGGCCCTAGCAATGATGGTCACGCTTATCTGAATGACCTTTATAATCAGGGTTGTAGAATTTTCCTTGTAAATAAACACAGTAAATATTCACTACCTGAAGGTGCGTCCGTACTAAAAGTAAATGACACATTGCATGCCCTCCAGCAAATTGCTAAGCATCATAGAGAAAAATTCGACATTCCTATCATCGGAATTACTGGAAGTAACGGTAAAACAGTGGTAAAAGAATGGCTATACCATTTCTTAAAAAACAAATACAACATTGTAAGAAGTCCAAAAAGTTACAACTCTCAAGTAGGGGTTTCACTTTCATTATTGCTACTTACCAAAAGTCATACTTTGGCAATAATTGAGGCAGGAATATCTATGCCTGATGAAATGACCAATTTACAGGAGATGATTAAGCCACAATATGGTATTCTTACACATATTGGAACCGCACACTCAGAAAACTTTAAAGACATTCAATCGATTGCCGATGAAAAAAATAAATTATTCAAGGATTGTCATTGGCATTATACCTTCGAAGAGAATGCGCAACACATTGTAAACATTACCAAGCAAACGCATAGCACAGAGATTACACTAAAATGGCAAAATGATGAATTCGTAACTCATATCCCTTTTACAGATGATGCTTCTATAAAAAATGCCATTTCAACCATATGTTTTCTGCTACATTTTGACATCTCAATTGAGCTTATTCAAGCCGAGGCTCCCTACCTTCCACCAATAGCACTAAGGCTAGAGGCAAGAAAAGGTAAAAATCAAAATATAATAATTAATGACAGTTACAGCAATGACATCGATTCCTTAACGATAGCCTTAAACTATATATCGATTAGTAAAGAAAGAAGTAAAAAAATGCTGATCCTTAGTGATATACAACAGGACAAGCACACCTCAAAAGACTTATATCAAATCGTTTCAGACTTGCTAGTCAATAGAGAAATATCTGCGTTTTATGGTATCGGACCCGATTTGCTTAGGCAAAGACACCTATTTAAACAGGGAATGTTTTTTGAAACTGTTGAGCAGTTCATTCAGTACATCTCTGACATCAAGGTGGAAGATACCATGATTTTGTTAAAAGGTGCCAGAAAGTTTGAGTTTGAAAAAATAGGTAAAGTATTTGAATATAAATCTCATGAGACAAAGCTGACCATCGACTTGGCCGCTTTGAGATCCAATGTAAAAGTTTACCAAGAATTACTAAATCCAAATACGAAGTTATTATGCATGGTAAAAGCATTTGGCTACGGCAGTGGAAGTAGAGAAATCGGGAAGATTCTAGAGCAATCAAAAGTTGATTATTTAGGTGTTGCTTATGTTGACGAAGGAGAGGATTTAAGACAAGAAAAAATTCAAGTTCCTATCATGGTTATGAATCCAGAGGAAGGTTCTTTTGATAAAATGATAGCCAACAAACTTGAACCTTCTATTTATAGCTTCAATCAACTAGATCACTTCATAAGGTCATTAATTGACTTGGGAATAAAGTCTTATCCAATTCATTTAAAAATTGATACTGGGATGAAAAGACTGGGATTTCTAGTAGAAGAAATTGAAGAATTAATATCCACCATTTCCTCTCAACCGGAAGTTCGTGTAAAAAGTATTTTCTCTCATCTTGCTGCCAGTGACGATGAACGAGAAGACTTATTTACAACCAAGCAAATTCAAATTTTTCAGTATACCTGTCATCAAATTGAGACTGGATTGGGTTATAACTGCATCAAACATATTCTAAATTCAGCAGGAATTGAACGATTTCCTCATGCTCAAATGGACATGGTTAGGCTTGGTTTAGGGATGTATGGCCAATCTCAAAAACTAAAATCATTGGAGACCGTTGGCTCCCTTACCTCGGTTATTTCTCAAATTAAAAAAGTAAAAAAAGGTGAATCTGTGGGTTATAATCGATCTCAATTTGCACTAAATGATATGATAGTTGGTGTAGTGCCGATTGGCTATGCTGATGGCTACTCTAGATCATTGAGCGATGGCAAAGGACACATTTTTGTGAATGGAGAATTAGCACCTGTTTTTGGAAAGGTTTGCATGGACATGACTATGATTGACATTACTGGTATTACAGTAAAAGACGGCGATGAAGGTGAAATATTTGGCGCCAATAGACCTATCAATGACCTGGCAAACGAAATA
>CAJYBK010000254.1 GCA_913064955.1 uncultured Flavobacteriales bacterium | reverse complement strand
AATGACAGGACTTGGAGATCATTACGACAATCCTGTCCTAGCAGCATGCGGGCTGATGGCTATGTGCGCTCTATTGATAGTACGTGTTTTAGGCAAATGATCAAACTCGAACAAATGACTGAAGCATTCTTCGATTTAATAGTTGCAGAAATTCATGCTGAATTGATGGAAGCACCAGAATCTGAAAGAAGTAAATTTTTATTTTCTGGCTATAATTCGATCAAGCTTACAGATTATCATCATGGATTGGGCAGACACATTCGTAACAAATACAGTTTATGGAGTTACGCATGGGAGCCGGAACTAATAGACGGCGTTGATCATTCAAAATTTCATCCGGATCATATCAGCATGGAAATTATTAAATAAGAATCATTACTAGATGTTAAATAAGGTAGATGACCTTCTGAAAGAAGTAGAAAGTTTTAACGGTACAACGCTGGAAGAAACTGAAAATTTCAGAATCAAAATGTTAGGTAAAAAAGGACTTATCACAGAGTTGATGGGTGAATTTAGAAATGTACCTAACGAACAAAAGAAGGAGTTTGGACAAAAGATTAACGTTCTTAAAACTGCAGCTTTAGACAAAGTTAACTCTCTAAAAGAAGCATTGGAAGACGCAGCGGATGAAAGCGGCCCTAAAATTGACACTACACGTCCCGCAGAATTCACAGAACTTGGCTCTAGACACCCACTGTCTGTAGTAAGAAAAGAGATACTAGATATCTTTGGAAGGATTGGTTTTGCTGTTTCAGAAGGGCCAGAAATAGAAGATGACTTCCATAACTTTACTGCACTAAACTTTCCACCTGAGCATCCTGCAAGAGACATGCAAGATACTTTCTTTATTGATGATGAGATCGCATTGAGAACGCACACTTCTTCTGTACAAGTTAGAGTAATGGAAAATAGCACTCCTCCTATTAGAACTGTTTCTCCTGGAAGAGTGTTTAGAAATGAAGCTATTTCTGCTAGAGCACATTGTATTTTCCACCAAGTGGAAGGTTTGTATATTGACAAAGGAGTCTCTTTTGCAGATTTGAAACAGACATTATTGTATTTTGCTCAAGAGATGTTTGGCGATAAAACAGAGATTAGGTTGAGACCTTCATACTTTCCATTTACTGAACCTAGCGCGGAAGTGGATGTATCATGTTTGATCTGCTCTGGAAAAGGCTGTAACGTATGTAAAAACACCGGATTCTTAGAAATTATGGGATGCGGAATGGTTGACCCAAACGTTTTAGAAAATTGCGGTATTGACAGCACTGTTTATTCAGGATTTGCTTTTGGAATGGGTATCGAAAGGATTACCATGTTGAAGTACCAAGTAAATGATTTGAGACATTTCTTTGAAAATGATTTAAGGTTCCTAAATCAATTTAAATCAGCTTACTAAAAACACATTATGCGCATAATTTTATTTACAGGAAAAGGAGGAGTGGGAAAAACAACCACTGCTGCTGCTTCTGCCATAAAATGTGCCAAGCAAGGCGAAAAAACCTTAATTATTTCTACCGACCCTGCTCACAGTTTGAGTGACGCAATGGATCAAGACTTAGCCCCAGAACCATTGGAGATTTCTGAAAACCTTTGGTGCATGGAATTCGATGTGTATTATTCCATGAAGAAGTACTGGAGCAACATGAAAGAAATGATGCGCGCCATCTTCAAATTTCAAGGGGTTGAAAATGTCATTGCAGAAGAACTTTCCGTTTTACCTGGTATGGAAGAGGGAGCTGCTTTTCTATGGTTAGAAAAATTTTACAGAGATAAAACTTTCGACACTATTATTATTGATAGTGCGCCCACAGGAGAGACATTGACATTATTGAGTTTACCTCAAGTAACTAAGTCATGGTTAACCAAAGCATTTCCAGGACAGAAATTTGCAGTGAGAACACTTGGAAAAGTAGTTAGAAAGACCACTGGTATTCCACTAGATAAAGGATATGATGAAATGCAAATCATGTTTGACAAATTGGAATTCATTCAGAAAGTATTCTTAGACCCGGACGTAACGAGCATTAGAATCGTAGCCAACCCGGAAAAGATGGTCGTACAAGAAGCCAAACGTGCCTTCTCGTATCTTCAATTGTATGGTTACAACGTAGATGCGGTGATTATCAATAGAATATTACCGCAAATTGAAAATGAATTTCTACAAAAGTACATCGCTAAACAAGCAGATTACATTGCGGAAATAGAAGAAAGTTTTGAGCCTATTCCTGTTTTCAAAGTACCTCATCAAGGTGAGGAAGTTTTTGGAAGAAAGTTATTAGAATCTATCGGTGACTCAACTTATGGCGAAAGAAACCCAAGTGATGTTTTTCACATAGAAAAGCCTATTGAAGTAACGAATATCGACAATGGCTACCGTGTGAAAATGAAAATTCCTTTCATCAAAAGCGAAGACTTTGAATTGAGAAAATTTGGTGATGAACTTATCATAGACATCGGTAATAGACGTAAGAATATGTTCTTACCTAAGTTTGCCAATTACATGGAGCTGACTTCACATTCTTATGAAGATCCTTATTTGACTGTGGAGTTGAGGAAGGTTTAGAGGTACTATTCAGCCTCCTCCAGTTTTAGTAGCAAATACTTATAAATATGAATTTCTGACAATATTACTTTAAGTCGGAAAAACAAAAACGTATCTGCTGCTCCTAATATAGGTCTATCAAATCGAGCTGCAATCCATGGCATAATTTGCTCATTTTTCTCTTCTAATTCAGGAACAACTAATATTCGACAAAATTCTGAAATAAATTCAATGTCTCTTTCGTCTAAATCAGATAAACAAGTTTTAACCGCTTCTTTATAAATCTTCTCATTATCATCTGAGTAAAGATCCATTCTAGTTTCAAATAACTTATTATAATCTACATGATCATACATATCAAATAAAGCCATCAATGCCTTATCTCTGTATTGATAAACGCTATCCAACAAATATGTTCCATTTGGAGTTTCAATTATTCCATCGATTCCATTATGAGACACGAACAACCAATAAGGAACATTATAATCTCCACGATTATTTAAATGTGCCAAATCAAGTAATTCATAATACTCTTGACCATTTCGATAATTGACTTTAAAATGGTTTTCAAAACGTTGTCCATTGACCGAATCAAGTCCAAAATTTGAATCTTCAGACATTTTAATCATTTCACTTACTTGACTTACAAAATAATTATTAAGATGAGTTGCAAGACTTCGGACAAAATTGGATTGAAATCCAATATTTTGAAAAAACAGTAACTGAACTTCAGTTTCTGAAGTCGACATTAACGAATCAATTTTATTTATCAAGGCAATAAATAGACTATCTGCAATTATCTGATTTTCGACAACTACGTCATTCCTATAGTCATACCTCCTCTGATATTCATCCAGCAAAGAATCCGAATAAACATAAGGCTCATTCTCATTTTCAGGTAAAACAGCATTTGGGTCATTTTCACAAGAAAACAACCCAAGAATAAAAAATCCTATAATTACTTTAATTCTCAATAATTAGAAACTACTCAAATACCACTTCCCTTCAATTTCTACCAAATTCATTGTTTCTTTTTTGGTGCCATTAGGGCCAAAATTGAAATCTACCTCAGCTTTATCTCCTTCAATTCTTGTTGCTGTTACTTTTCCTTTTGAGAAATACTCTTTATAACTCTCCAGCAACTTTGGATCTGCATCGCTTTCTCCACAGCTACACACATCTTTTACATCACCGTCCATGTCTGCATCGTCATGACACAAACCAGACATTTGAGAATAGTCTCCTGACCTTGCAGCTTCAAACATGATTTCTAAAACATTCTCAGGCTTTGATTGATCTAACCCAGAACCACCACAAGACATTAAGAAAAGGGCGCTTAAAATTACAATTACGTTTTTCATTTTACTTATTTTTATAATTATTAAAAGACATCATTAGCAAGGATCAAATCCATTTGCTTTTTAATTAAATCTACGTGTTTTACCACCACGTCCACTTTCATACCTAAATGATAATTTTCACCGGAACCTTTTCCTTCCAATTGTCTCGTTTTTTGATTCATTGAATAAGAACCTGGCAATTGAGAGATGTGCAATAAACCTTCACATTTGGTTTCAGATAACTCCACAAACAATCCCCAATCCGTCACTCCAGTGATTTTACCTTCAAAGGTCTGCCCAACTTTATCTGCCATGAATTTCACCTGCATGTATTTAATAGAATCTCTTTCAGCTTCAGTTGCGCTTTTCTCTGTTCCAGAAATATGCTTACACCAAGTATCCAAAGATTTATTATCTGGAAACTCTTTCCCATTCAACTTTGCAAATAATATTCTATGCACTAGTAAATCTGCGTACCGTCTAATTGGCGAAGTGAAATGTCCATAATAGTCAAATGCCAATCCGTAGTGGCCAATGTTATCTGTTTCATATATCGCTTTAGACATAGATCTAATCACCAATGGCCCGATAATGTTTATCTCATCCTTTGCTTTGGCTTCCTCCATAACTTGATTTAGCGCAAAAGAAATTGGCTTGTCTTTCACATCTTTAATTCTGTACCCAAACTCAGCTAA
>CAJYBK010000253.1 GCA_913064955.1 uncultured Flavobacteriales bacterium | reverse complement strand
TGTAGGTTTATCCTACAGCCAAACACAATCAGGTGCATACGCACTTGTTTTGGGAGAAGCAACCGGCAAAAGAAGATTGCCAATTATTATTGGAGGGTTTGAAGCGCAAGCGATTGCAATCGAGTTAGAGAAAATGACTCCTAGCCGCCCTTTGACTCATGATTTGTTCAAAAATTTTGCAGAAGAGTTTCATATTAACATCTCTGAGGTAATTATCTACAACCTAGTAGAAGGTATTTTCTTCTCGAAATTAATCTGTGAAAAAGATGGGGAGGAAATAGAAATTGATTCCAGAACTTCAGATGCAATAGCATTGGCTGTAAGGTTTAACTGTCCTATTTACACCTACGAGTTTGTACTGGGAAGTGCGGGAATCTTATTAGAAGACGACTTCGACAAAGAAGAAGACGACACCTTGCATGAATCTACCGCTCCTGAAAATACAGGACCAAAATCTCTCTCTCTAGATGAGTTAAATCAGCAGTTAGCCGCTGCTCTAGAAAATGAAGACTATGAGTCTGCTTCTAAAATTAGAGACGAAATCAACAAGAGAAATAGTAATTAATCATTTTTACACAGTTTAATCAAAACACTTATGAAGTCATTATTTAGTATCTTTCTGTTAACTTTATTTAGTGTTTTAGTTTTTTCTTCCTGTACCGAAGAAAAAACAAGTATCGAAAGCAACTTCAAAGGGACATGGGTTCTGGAGAAAATGAACCCACTTGGAGACATCAACTATATCAATGATTCTACCGTATACAAGTTAAAGTTGGCTACTGGTGCAGACAACAATGAGTTCAGCACAAATATTCTAAATTTTAGTCATCCAGTTAAAGGTACTTGGAAAATCAGTAATGACAGCATTGTATTAGCATTTACATCACCAAACGTTACACCTGAGGTACATGGAATAAATGTAGAAACAGACTCTGTGGGAAATGCCACTGTGAACTACACTAATCAAGGTAAAATTATTGCTCAAGCCAATTCAGAAGGAGTTAAGTTCAATCAAACTCCAATGGCTATCAAAATATTGGCACATGATGAAAATGTCTTGAACATTTACGTTTTGAATGTGGGTACTTTTGAGTTTAAACGTGAAACTATAGAAGAGGCAGGTTTTTCTTTTCTTTCCATTGCACGTGGAATCCTAGGAATGGCGTTTCTTTTAAGTGTGGCATACCTATTTAGCGCCAATAGAAAGGCTATTGATTGGCAATTGGTATGGAAAGGGATTCTGTTTCAAGTTGTTATTGCACTCCTTGTTTTAAAAGCTCCTTTAGTTGAAGGTATATTTACTAGTATTAGCCAAGGGTTTGTAACTTTAATCGGCTACACGAATGAGGGAATTAATTTTGTGTTTGGTGATTTTGCTTCCGGTCAAATTCAGCCGCCATTAATCACATTTGCATTCAAAGTGTTACCTACTATTATCTTTTTCTCAGCATTAATGAGTTTACTTTATTACTGGGGAATTTTGCAGAAAATTGTATATGCTTTTGCTTGGATAATGAAAAAATTCATGCGTTTGTCTGGTGCAGAAAGTTTAGCTGCTGCTGGAAATGTCTTTTTAGGCCAAACGGAATCTCCTTTATTAGTTAAACCATATTTGTTGGGAATGACCAAGTCTGAAATGATGTGTTTAATGACTGGAGGAATGGCAACGATTGCCGGTGGTGTATTAGCATCTTACATTGGTTATTTGGGAGGAGATGATCCGGAAGCTCAAGTTTACTTCGCCAAACACTTATTAACTGCATCCGTAATTTCTGCTCCCGCGGCAATTGTGGCTGCTAAGATGTTAATTCCAGAAACAGAAAAAATAAATGAAGATTTAACCATCTCCAAAGATAAAATTGGAACCAATGCCTTAGAAGCAATTTCTAACGGAACTACTGATGGTCTTAAATTGGCGGTTAATGTTGGTGCCATGCTTATTGTTTTTATCTCTTTAGTTGCTCTTGCCAATGGTATCCTCTCTGGAGTAGGCTCTGTAGGTGGTATTAATGAGTGGATTGCTGCAAATACTGAATATGATGACCTTTCTTTTGAATTTATTCTAGGCTATGCTTGCGCACCAATAGTATGGATCATGGGTGTTGACTCTGTGGATATGGTTCATGTTGGCGAATTATTAGGACAAAAAACCATTCTAAACGAATTCTACGCTTATGGAACATTAGGAGAGAAAAATGCTGCAGGGTTGATGAATGAAAAGAGCGTAGTGATGTCTACCTACATGCTTTGTGGGTTTGCCAACATTGCTTCGATAGGAATTCAAATTGGCGGTATCGGGGCATTAGTCCCTACAAGGAAAGGCTTGTTGTCGCAATTGGGCGTTAAAGCCTTGATTGGAGGTACAATTGCCTGTCTACTGACTGCTGTTGTTGTTGGAATGACAATGTAAATCTAATTCAACTTCTGATAAGTCTTCCACCATAAATCTGGAATGTGACCTTCTGCTGCATCCTTATAATCTTGATAATTGCATGGAACCAAGTGATGTCTCTCAAATTTTAAAACCTGATCTGGTGGATAAGGAACATCCATCCACCATCTATCACTTTTGTCACTTTTAAAGAAAACTAACTCATGTTCCGTGTTCTCCACATGAATCCTATACTTCATGTAGTTTTCTTTCGTTCCAAACGGATAATCTTTTCTTCTTGAACAATATCCATCAACCACACACCAAAGCATCTGAGCGATTAGCATAGCGCTACCTCCGTTGAAATCATTACTCGGCAAATATTCATAAATGCCAATGCTCGATAATTTATCACTCATTCCTGCGTATCTCATCATTTGGCAAATCTCCTCCCCATAAAATCCATTTGGTCCAGGATGAGACTTCCCGCTGCATTCGCTTCGTCTGATTGCGCTTACATCAACACTCAAAATATCAGCGTTTCTTATAATCGACTCACTGTGCGTAATATTTGCTTGAATCTCTCCTAACCTATGCGTATCGAAGAAAAGATCTTCCATTAGCCTCCTTGTGTCCGGTGCTACAAAATAAGTCTGATAACCAATACTACTATAATTAAATAGGTAATTAGGTTGATGCAAAATGATTTTGGATAAATAGTTTCTGTTAGAGCACTCTTCAGCGTCATCTCCCATGTCAATCGTATCATCAATAACCGCAAGATTGATTGTTTGCTCCAGTTTCTCATAGGCCAAGTAATTCGCATATGTAAGGTCTTGACTACCTCCAAGGATAATTGTGAAAATACCTTTTTTATTTAATTCTTGGACAACATCCGCCACCGCGTGATAAGTATCTTTCAAAGTTGCTCCCTGCTGAATATTACCTAAATCGGCCATCTTAACAGTTGCTTGATGATGATATAAATCGTAAAACGACTTTCTGATAATGTCTGGACCAGCGTTATAGTTATTATTGGCATCACCTCTAGATTCTAGAACACCAATAAATGCAATTTTCACCCCTTCCAAACTAGGAAAACCATGTTCATTATGAATGTCAGTGAAATAACCTAGTGTATCTTTTTTGTACTCTTTTGAGGCTACCGGTTGAAAATATATGTCTAAATCCATTATTTGTCCAAAGTGTTAATGAACAAATATCGTAAGAATGACAAGTTGAATTGTAAGGAACTAATAGTAATTCCTCACAGCAGTATGTTTATTCAGGATTTAAAAGGCCTACTTCTTTTTAGCAACTGGCTTTTTCTTAGCAGGAGCTTTCTTTGCAGCGGCCTTCTTTTTGGCTGGCGCTTTTTTAGCACCTCTACCTCTTGGTTCCGGTTGATTGGCCATTATATGCAGGCATTCCTCTTTCGACAAATCTTTTGCTTCTTTGTCTTTTGGTATCTTATAATTCTTTTTACCTACTTTGATATAAGGACCATACCTACCATTCAATACTTGAATAACTTCCTTTTCGTGTGGGAATTCAGCAATGAATTTTTCTGCATCTGCGATTTTCTTCGCTTCAATCAATTCAATAGCTAATTCAATTGTTGCGTCCAAAGGATCTTCACCTTTCGGTAACGAGACAAATGAACTTCCCCATCTCACATAAGGTCCAAATCTTCCAGCATTAGCAGAAACCGGTTTACCTTCATACTCTCCCAATGCTTTTGGCAATTTAAACAAGTCTAAAGCCTCTTCTAGAGTGATAGTACTAATACTTTGAGTTGTTTTAAGCGAAGCAAATACTGGTTTTTCTTCATCCTCTTGACCTCCAATTTGCACCATAGGTCCAAACCTTCCTATTCTTGTGATGATAGGCCTTCCAGATTTTGGATCTACACCTAATGCTCTTTCACCAGATGCTCTTTCAGAATTTTCTAAAGTATCAACGATATTGTGGTGAAATGGATTGTAGAATTTCTTCAACATATTCGTCCATTCCATCATGCCATTTGCGATATCATCAAATTCCTTTTCTACCGAAGCAGTAAAATTATAATCCAATATTTTTTTAAAGTTCTCTACTAAAAAATCGGTAACAACAACTCCCATATCTGTTGGGAACATTTTATTTCTATCCGCACCGTAGTTTTCTTGTCTAACCTTTCTAACTACTTTGTTGTCTTTCAACTCAAAGTAAATAATATCC
>CAJYBK010000252.1 GCA_913064955.1 uncultured Flavobacteriales bacterium | reverse complement strand
TTTTAATTCTTCTTTATTGTTGTATAATGCAAATGACGATCTAGCCTTAACCGGTATTTTATAGTAATCCATTAAAGGTTGAGTGCAGTGGTGACCAGTTCTAATAGCTATACCAAGTTGATCTAGAATAGTGCCCAAATCAAATGGGTGAACACCGTCCACCAAAAAAGAAATAACACTTGCCTTCTGACTCGCTTCGCCAATTACTCTTAAACCTTCAATTTTGCTAAGTTCTTGTGTTCCATATTTAAGTAACTCCGCTTCGTGATTACCTATAAATTCATAACCAATACTTAAAATATACTCTGCAGCTTTTGCTAAGCCAATACCACCTGCGATATTTGGTGTTCCTGCCTCGAATTTGTGAGGAAGACAATTATAGGTTGTTTTTTCAAAAGTCACTTCCTTGATCATATCACCACCACCTTGATAAGGAGGCATATCATTTAGTATTGCTTCTTTACCGTAGAGAATACCAACACCGGTCGGTCCAAACATTTTGTGTCCTGAAAAAACCAGAAAGTCACAATCTAACTCCTGAACATCTAATGCGGTATGGGGAACAGACTGAGCAGCATCAATAAGCACTTTTGCACCAACAGCATGACTATCCTTAATTATTTTTTCGATTGGGTTAATTGTACCAAGTGTATTCGAAATATGTGTTATCGATACTAATTTTGTTTTAGAAGAAAGTTTATTTGAGAAATCATCATAAATAATTTCTCCTTTTTGATTGATGTCAATTACTTTTAGTGTTGCTCCTGTTTCTTCACAAATCATTTGCCAAGGAACTATGTTACTATGGTGCTCCATGGTAGAAATTAAAACCTCATCCCCTTTGGTAAGAAATTTACGACCAAAACAAGAAGCTACCAAGTTTATTCCGTCTGTGGTTCCCTTTGTGAAAATCACTTCATGGGAGTGCTTTGCATTGATAAACTCTTGCAACTTAACTCTACCTTCTTCATAAGCGGATGTTGCAACTTGACTCAGATGGTGAACACCTCTATGTATATTGCTGTTGTATTTTTCGTAATATTCCGAAATACTGTCAATAACACAACTAGGTTTTTGACCTGTTGCTCCATTATCTAAATACACCAACTGTTTGTTATGAACTAATTGGCTTAGAATGGGAAAGTCATTTCTTATTTCTTGTAGAGATTTCATAACATTTGATTTGTAAGTACAAAGATAGAAACCATAAATCGGAAGCACGATAATTACATAGAATAATGTACATTTGAAAATTAAATAACGAAAAATTATGGAAGAAAATAACGAAGTTTTAGAGTTTGATTTAGACCAACACCATCAAGGTGAACTTACTTCAACATTAAAAGTAAGTTCAATTCTTAGTTGGATCATGGCAGGGATTATGATCGTAATGTGTGGTTTGATGCTCTTAGCAAAAGGAACATTAGAAACGGTGCTTGCAGAAAACACAGGAGACTTCAGTGGAGAACAGTTAAATGCAATGGAGGTGCTTATGGAAAACTACTACAGTATCTTTTTGAGCAATTTTATTTTTTATATAATAAGTGTAGTGGCTGTAATTCTAATGTACAAACTTAAAAAGATAGGGTTCTATATTTATGTGCCATTGCATATACTAATTATGGCCTTTCCATATACCTATCAACCTTTTGTGCTGGATGGCGGCACTATATTTAGTTTAGCAATACTGGTTACATTTATTGCTTTATATGGAAGTAACTTAAAACACATGAAATAAATTAACGTAAATAACTATTTAATACGTCCATAATGGAAGAGTAAGTATTAGCAACTTGTTCTTCCATTTTTTCTTTATTTACCCATTGAACTTTGGTAATACCCTCTTCCTGTTGAGGAACCAACTCTTCATTTCCTTCATAAGCCATTAAATACCAATGGGTGGTTTTAAAATATTCACGATTTTTGATGGTATATGTATGATATGTTTTAAGCAGTTTTCTTTCGATAACAGGAGATGAAATACTACACTCTTCCTCAACTTCTCTTATTGCTGCTATTTTTAAACCTTCTTTTTTCTCCACTTTTCCTTTGGGTAAATCCCAATAACCTAATCTTTCGATAAAAAGAATTTCTTCTTTTTTATTCAAAACTACACCACCAGCGGCTTTTACTTTTTTATAATCACCAAAAAAAACTTTCATCAACTTCTTAATGTTTTGGTGCCTAACAAATATTGGTCGCGTAGCATTTGACGCTAAATGAATGGATAAAATTCTTTTACGATCATTTTCATTTTCACACAAATATGTCTCATGGGAAATGTCTTTTTCTTTAATTTCATTGTCATCTATGAAATAAATCGGTTTGTTGTAAATAAAAACTTTATACATTTGCATTTATGATTTTAAACGAGGAATGTGGGTTAAAAGTAGCAGAATTTTTGCTAAAAATCAAAGCTGTAAAGTTACAACCAGAAAACCCTTTTACATGGGCTTCAGGTTGGAAATCTCCAATATATTGTGATAATAGAAAAACACTATCGCACCCAGAAATACGTACTTATATCAGACAGAAGTTTGTTGAGTTAATTCTGGACAAATATGGTAAGCCAGACGTTATTGCAGGTGTTGCTACAGGAGGAATTGCTCTTGGCGCCTTGGTTGCACAGGAGTTGGGAGTCCCTTTTGTATATGTGCGTTCTTCAACAAAAGCACATGGTTTAAACAATCAAATAGAAGGAGAAATTCACAGTGGACAAAGTGTGGTGGTATTGGAAGACTTAGTATCAAGTGGAATGAGTTCTTTGGTTGCAGTAGATGCGCTTCGTGAAGCGGGATGTAATGTTAAAGGAATGGTGGCTATATTTACTTACGGCTTCGAAGCGGCTGAAAAGAATTTTGAAAATAAAAAGTGTAAACTAAACACTTTGTCAGACTATTCTACACTTCTAAGACAAGCCGTTGCCTCTAATTATATTAACGATAATCAACTGGCATCTTTAAACACTTGGAGAGAGGATCCAAGTAAATGGAATAACTAAGATATGACAAGAATAGAAAGCAAAGAAGTAATTGTTAAAGCGTCAAATGTTGAGTGTTTTGAGTTCCTTTTGGACATGAATAATTATGAACTGTTATTGCCTCAGGATAAGATTAGTCATTGGGAAAGTGACCATACAAAGTGTTCTTTTAAAATACAACACACGTACAAATTATCTTTAGTTTATCATAGCAGCGAACCTAATAATCAAATATTGGTAAAAAGCGGCCCAGGCTCGCCTTTTAAATTTGATTTGAGAATAAACTTAGCGGAAAACGAAGGGGCAACGAAAGCCAAGTTAGTATGCGATGCAGACATTAATCCATTTCTAAAAATGATGGTTCAGAAACCATTAAATAATCTGTTTGATTATATGGCAGAGCGTTTGGCCAAGGTCAAAAGTGCTTAGTTTTATTCTAGCAATCCTTTTAAATTTTCTGGCAAATCTTCAAAAGTATCAACGTCTGACAATGTAGGGAGTAGGTAATGAGTTTTGTTGAGTTTTTGAATGTCCAATAAAGTATCTAAAAACACATTTTCAGTGCTCCAAACTTTGTTTAGGAATATTTCTGGGTACAATTCGGTCATGCCAATAAGGTAATAACCACCATCTTCAGCTGGTCCGATTACAAAGTCATGACTGTCTAACGCCTTAAACGCTTCTTCTATAATCCCAGAGTTCAGTTCATAGCAATCACTTCCAATGATAATAATTTTATTAGCCCATTCACCAGAACTAGCTTTTGCGGCATTGTACATGCGCTCACCTAAATCATCTCCTTTCTGAATTGATTTTTCATAATGTGCGTCATTAAACATGTCCGAATTAGCGATAAAATCAGAGTAATAACACTTTTTTTGAGCGAGTACTGGCCTTGTTACTTGCTCCGTGTGTTGTAATAATGCCATATATATTTCCAACGCATTTTCTTCCCCAACATCTTTGGCGAGTCTAGTTTTCACCTTTCCAAGTTCAGCGTTTTTTGCAAATATTATTAAATGACTTAAATTCATATTATCTTATTTCTCCACCTAATTCCATTTCCTTAGTCGGGGAGACAAAACAAAGTTTTCCTTCAGAATCTTCAGCCATTAAAATCATTCCTTGCGACTCTACTCCTCTAATTTTCCTTGGAGCAAGATTCATTAAGATAGAAACTTTTTGACCAATAACATCTTCTGGAGCATAATGCTCGGCTATTCCAGAAACAACAGTTCGCACATCTAAACCTGTGTCAACAGTAAGTTTGAGTAATTTATCTGCTTTTTTTACTTTTTCTGCGGTTTTGATTTCCCCTACTCGAATATCCATTTTGGTAAAATCTTCAAAAGTGATTTCATCCTTCATAGGTTGATGATCTTTCACAGCAGGCTGTTTTAGTTTCTCCAATTGTTCTTCAATTTTAGCATCTTCAATTTTAGCAAATAAGATTTCAGGTTTGCCTATTTTATGTCCTGTAGTAATTAGATTGGCATTACTTAATTCTGACCACTTTTCTTGTTTAATATTCAAGAAACCACACAGTTTTTTACTTGTGAACGGCAAGAAGGGTTCCATCACAATAGTTAATTGAGCCGTAATTTGAAGACCAATATTTATAATCGATTTGACTCTTTCCTGGTCTGTTTTAGCGAGTTTCTATGG
>CAJYBK010000251.1 GCA_913064955.1 uncultured Flavobacteriales bacterium | reverse complement strand
TGGAAAGAATTCTAACAGGCAACAAATACAAATTCAACCTGAAGCAATTAATAAAGGATATCAAAAGAACTATGAATCTGGCTATTCGAAACATCATCTGGGAGATGAGCATTGTTTATGGATTTGTAGTGGTATTTTTCGTTATAACTTGGATCTTAAACATTCCGGATGGTGTATATTCATTTGTAACTGGAGCTGTTTCTATGTTTGTAGCTTTCTATTATTATGGATTTGGATTTATTGATTACTTAAATGAAAGACAGCGACTATCTATCAAAGAGAGTGTCACCTTTGTTAGAAAAAATAGAGGATTTGCCATAGCTCTTGGAAGTGTTTTTACTTTAATTTTTGTTTACTCCAATGAATATTTCAATCACATAAGAGAAGATGTGGCAGGAGGATGGATTTTCGTTTTAGTAATTGTGGCTTCCATTATTTTGGCAATGATTCCAATCGTGACAATGGTAGCCGCTACTCTTGGCGTGCATGCCTTAGTTGACTTAAGAAAGAACCCTTACGCTGACAGAAGCGTGGTGATTGAGGAAGAAAAACCCATTGTTACTAATGAAATTTCTGACAATAAAAACCTGCTTTCTGAAGAGGAGGAGAAATAAAATGGAATGGAAATTGTGAAATCATTGTGCATAATTAACCTATTGGTTAGGATTTAACCGTACTAAAAATTATATTTGTTATCTTATTAGTCTAAAAACATCAAGAATGAGAATATTAGTTATAATGGCCATCATCTGTATCACTTCAGCATCTTTTGCTCAAGTAGATACAACAAAGAATATTATTGATAAGGCGAAAATACAGTACAAACTGTCTGAAGCTAAAACAATGTACTATAGTCACAACTATCGAGGCTCCTTGAATATGTATAGAGAAATTTTATCCATGGATGACACTAATCCTGCTGCTCACTACGGTGTTGCAGAGTGTCAGTACTCACTTAAAAACTTTGATGCTGCTTTGGAACATGCTAAAGATGCAGTTGCTGTAAACCCAAAAGTTAGTAAGGAAGTTGACTATATGTTTGGTATTATCCTACATCAATTAGGAGATGTAGAACAAGCAAAATCTTATTATGAAAAGTTTAAATTAACCATTGCAGATAATAAATCAAAAATGGCTGATTATGAAATCAATAAATTAATCGCTCAATGTGATTATGTATTAGCCAATAAAGACAATTTAGCAGATGTAACTATTGAAAATTTAGGAAATGCAGTTAACAGTGGATTTCCAGAGTTTGCACCTTGTCTTTCTTTAGATGGTAAGACTTTAGTTTTTACTTCTAGAAGGAATGATACTAAAGGTGGCGGTGTAGATATCAATTTCGATCATTTATATTATTCTGATGTTTACCAATGTACTTGGAATGAAGAAGATGAGGAGTGGAACAAAGCTGAGCCAATTCCAGGTAAAATAAATACCGAATATCACGATGGTGCAACTGGCTTTACTCCCGAAGGAGAATTGTTATTGTACAGAAATATTATTGGAGCTACTAAAAGTGGTGATATTTATTACTCTAAGTTGAGTGTCTCTAGCCAAAGATGGAGTTCTCCAAAAGAACTATTGGCTAAAGAAATGAAAAAGAAAAAGGCGAACAAAAGAATGAATTCATCTTATTTCGAAAGTAGTGCGTCTATGACAGAAGATGGTGAAATGATCTATTTTGTTAGTGAGAGACCAGGTGGATTAGGTCAAGCAGATATTTACTATGTTAAAAAAGCGGGTAAAACTTGGAGTGACCCAATAAGCGTTGGAGCAAACATCAATACATCTTCAGATGAAAAATGTGTTTTTATACATCCTAATGGTAACATTCTTTTCTTTTCAAGTAATGGATATAACGAATGTTTTGGAAGTTATGACCTTTATTATTCTGTTAAAGATGCTGAAGGAAACTGGGGAAAAGCGATCAACATGGGAGCACCAATCAACACAGTAAAAGAAGAAAAAACTATTACCGTGTCTAAAGACGGAAAAACTGCTTATGTTGGTGCCTACTACAATATTAAAAGTAGAGGTGATGCTGATATCTTTAAAGTAGATATTTCTGCATTAGGATTGATTAAGTAATAATCTCCTACCGTTCATTCTTCTTACTTGTGTTAGCGCTAATGAAAATGAAAATCATAATATTCGTATTGTTTTTGCTTCCAATTTTTATGTTTAGCCAAAAAGGTAAAGTGCTAACAACTATCCCACCTTCAAATGATTCTCGAATTGAATTGATTATGAAAATCTGTGATAGTATTGTTGATTTGAAATTTGATGAATCCTTTCGAACATCATTAATTTTTGATATACATGAATCGTATTGGGGCGACTCATCTACACACTCCGGAGCTTATCCATGGGAATGGTATTTTTGTACCCCTGATTCTTTTCTGTCTAGTAAATTCGAATGTACATACTCTGTAGTCTCAAAAGATTTTAAGAGATTCGGCTTATTTGAAATACATCTTCAAGTACTAGATTCCAATATTATTGAATACTTCTTTACGCGAACATCAATGGCATCCCCTCATGACATGTCCAAAATGTTTGAATGTCTTAAAGGTGAGGTCATGCTCAATTTGATTAATGCCAATGCTTTAGCAAACCAAAAAGGACTCAAAAGAAATGAGTCTGGAATTGAACCTAAGATTAGATTCGATAATGAGAACTGTCAACTTGAACTACTTATGATTGGGAGTAAAATTTCTGAAATGATAGATGACCAGGTTAAGAAGACAAAATATGAGCAAATTATCATTGATGTAATGAACAACTCCTTTATTGAAAAAGGAGAAATTACACTAACTGCTATAATTATAAACTAAAATTATCGCTAACTTATTATACAACTAACATAGCCCTAATAATTCCGTACTACCGTTCATACATAAATCCTTATTAGATTACTATTCTACTTTAAAATATCTGATACATTTTCCTTAATCTTCAAGCACAAATCATCTGTTGGTAAGTCATTATCGTCCGTACCAAATGGATCTTCAATTTCTTCAGCTAGTATTTCAATACTAACCAGAACGTAGAAAATAAACACAGCGATCAGTACGGTACCATATCCGAACGTAGGCACAAAGGCTATAGGAAGAGATGTAACATAAATGAAAACGAATTTTTTCAAAAACAAACTGTATGAATATGGTATTGGTGTATTCCTTATTCTTTCACATGCACCAGTTATGTCGGTAAGGGCATTGATATTATTGTCCAAGGCTAAAAATTCCTCCTCAGAAATTGCCTTTTCCTTTTTTAGTGTAGCAACTTGCTCATACATTTTAACTGCAATAAAACTAGGAGGATGTGATGCATTTTTTAATTCCGAAAATTCATTGTTATCCATTTCTAAACCATCAGACAAAACTCCTTCTCGCAAATGCTCTTTTAATACATAGGCATAATCTGGAATGTACTTTTTAAAGAAATTTCTATGGTTTTGAGATATATCTAACCCTTTTATTTTAATGGCTAAGTTTCGGGAATTATTTACCAATTCTCCCCACTTCTTTCTTCCTTCCCACCATCTATCATAGGCCGTATTGGTCCTAAATACCAATAGTAAAGACAATACAAATCCGATAAGCGAATACACTGCGGTCATCTGTGATAGGTAACCTATATCATCAAAGAAATTCATTTCAATGTACGTTATACCTGCTGTAAGCACAGCCAAAAACAGCAATTCTTTCCACAGAATACTAAGCGTATCACTCTTTGCTACGTTGAAGATTTGAGAAAACCATGTTTTAGGATTGTATCTTATCATTATACTATTTTTTTCAAATTTAACATAAACATAATTAAATAGAAGAGTTAACTTGAAATTACAATTTATACCTTTACATCATGCAACTAAAAACTCCCTATCAAATATCCATTTTTCTTGCTGTAGTTTTGGCTGTAGTCTCCGTGGTGGCCGAAGTGGTTGTCCTTCTTATTTTTAAAGGTGACATAAATTTTATTTCTATCCTTATTCAGTTTTTTATAATCGGGATAACAAGTTACTTTCTTATTCACTACCTCCTCAAGAAATTAATCACAGAAAAAATAAAAGTACTCTACAGAACTATTCATTCTTTTAAAATCAATAAAGGAGATTTTCCGGTTAATATGAAAGATGATGTTATGGGAGCAACAGAAAAAGAAGTACTTTCTTGGGTTACAGGCAAACGTGCGGAAATTGATAAATTAAAGGAGCAAGAAGTATTTAGAAGAGAATTCATTGGCAACTTAGCGCATGAGTTAAGAACTCCTGTTTTTAGTATTCAAGGATACATCCTTACTTTATTGGAAGGAGGGTTAGAAGATCCAAATATCAATAGGAAGTTTTTGGAAAGAGCCTCCAAAGGAGTGGATCGCATGACCAATATTTTGGAAGATTTAGATGCAATTACAAAATTGGAATCTGAAAAAATTAAAATCAATTCCAAACGAGTGGACATCGTTGATTTGAGCAATGAAATCCTGGAAAGCTTTGAATTGAAAGCCGCAGAAAAAAACATCAAATTAATTTTGGATGCTAAATCGATGGACCCTAAATACGTTACTTGTGACAGGGATAAAATTGGACAAGTTTTAACCAACCTAATCAACAACGCAATCAATTATGGTAATGAAAATGGCTATGT
>CAJYBK010000250.1 GCA_913064955.1 uncultured Flavobacteriales bacterium | reverse complement strand
GAAGGATAAAATTGAAATTAACATCATTAGAAACGAGATTAAAACAATTCACATCCATGAAAAGGCCATGGAAAGCATTTTTATAAACTTTTTCACCAATACGATTAAATACAATACTTCTACAATGCCCAAATGCTATATTTCATTAATCGATGAAAATGATGAAATAGTGATTAATTATCAAGACAATGGAATAGGTGTTGCTCCAAATGATATTAAAAACCTTTTTAGACCATTTGTCAGAATTAAAAATTCCTTAAATCAAGAAGGAACGGGAATTGGATTATATGTAGTTAGCAAAATCATCTACAACTACAAAGGAACTATAAAAGCAGAAAGTGAATTAGGCAAAGGAATCAAATTTAATATAAGACTACCTAAGCAACTGCCCCAGACAGATTAAATCCGAATTACATTACTGTGTAACTAAAATAACCTTCTTTATTAATACCCCATATAAAAGCGTAAGAAAATATTTTCTGACCATTGATCGAATTGTGCTGAATCAGTTCTAGTTTTTCATTCTCGGTCAAAGAAATCCTATGCAATTTACCTTCAAAAGTTTTATACTCTTGGCCAAAGTAAAAAGTCTTTACGTCTAGTGCTTTGGCCAACATATCTACATAAAACTTCAAAGTCTTTTTCAGGTTGCCTTCTTTTGTAATTATTGACTTATATCCACCATCTCCACTTTCACAATAGTAAGGAGCACCTTTTAGAAAAGTAGTTGTTTGCGATTTTAAATCTGCAGCCTTTTGAGGGCTTGTCGTTTTCAAATAGGCAATTAAATCATTAGTTAGTTTTCCTTTACCAGACAGATGATATAGCCATGTCCACCATGTATCAGCATTCTCCTTAAAGGTAGTGGCAACTGTTGTATGCATCGCATCATCTGCTCGCAGAATTAAATCTGCCAAATTAATTTGACCACTAACACCTTTAGCAAGATCTAAATCAATATTTACACCGTCTTTTTCCAGTAAAGAGATAATAAAATGAACCGTTCCTAATGGATACTTATTTTTATAAACCGAAGGAGGCGTGTGACTTCTACTTAACTGTAAGTTCGGGTTTAATTTATTTTTGTTTTTAGAAATTAGGCCATTATGCAAATCATCTGCACCTATAATGTGCTGATCAATACAAGTTACTGAACTTTCCGGGACGTACAAATCAATGTAGACAGCATCATAAATACTATTGATTTTTTTTGGATTTATCCAAACTTTATTAGCGCTATTACTAAATCCTACAATTTCACAATTGGCATACTGCTTTAACAACAAACCGCTCAAAACACCATCTAAATCAGTGTTGATGATAATCTTATTATTGTTTTTTAATAAATTAAGCAGTGACATGGTTACTCAATTCTTTGGAATTCTTTGACAATCATTAATTCGTCTGTTTCAGATTGTTTGAATACTAGTACGGTGCCATTGTCCTGAAATTTTCCTTCCATTACTTTAAGGTAATTGGCATTATTAAATGAAAACTCCACTAAGTTTTTTTCAAAAGTGTAAGGCACTCTTGACACGCCATTGCATTGGTTATTCTCAATACATGCCAGCATAAACGGAATTGCTTTGTTTGGCTTTCTTTTAGTATCATCCAAAATATATACCATTCCATCTTCCTTAAAATAGAAATACTCTTTGGTCTTGTCATCGTTTTGACACATGAAAATCCCTTGAATAGTTTGACCTTTTTTTATGGTTATAGTATGCTGACTAATGCCTGAAAAAGACAGGAATAAAAATACTATGTAAACTATGATTTTCAATTAAATTGGCTTCTGTTATTGATTTCAGTTTGTACAGAATCTATTTCTTTTGCTAATGTTTCTGCACTCCAATTATAGTGATTTGCAAAAACTTGACCAATTATTTCGAGGTTTTTAACAACCTTAGAAATGTTGAAATACATATATCCTGTTCTCCTCACGAAAAAATCTAACAAAGTCAAAGTCATTTCATGATGAATACAAAAATGAGCTTCTGCTTCTATTAGAGATCCAAACCTTTGTTCATTATAATACTTACAAATACTAAAAGTCTGACTCCCATACGTATGCAATAGTCGTGCTGCACGGTAAGGATTTTTAGTGATATTAATATCCAAAAGTGCCTTTTCGATTTCGGGTAACATACCTTCCTCAGCATATCCATTAATTCTAATGTTATCAGTGGTACATTTAACAGGAGATTCAAGTCTCTTACATGCTATATCTAACACTTTCTTTGCCATCACTCTATATCCAGTCAATTTGCCTCCTGCAATAGTTATCATGCCTTTAGGTGATAAGAATATTTCATCCTTTCTACTTAATTCAGATGGTGACTTTCCTTCTTCATGAATCAGAGGTCTTAATCCAGCCCAAGAGGATTGAACATCCTGTATTTCAAGTTTGGCCTTGGGAAACATATTATTGGCAGCCGCCAGCAAATATTCAACATCCGCTTTATAAACTGCTGGATTTTCTTTTTTTTCTGTGTAATTCGTGTCAGTTGTCCCTAGATAAGTAATCCCTCCTCTTGGAATGGCAAAAATCATTCGTCCACCTGCTACATCAAAGTAAACGCTATGTTCAAGTGGTAGTTTCTCTCTGTCAATTACAATGTGAACTCCTTTGGTTAAGTGCAATCGCTTCTTGTTCATTGATTGGTCCAAAGTTCTGATCTCGTCAGACCAAGGCCCACAAGCATTGACAATAATTTTACCGTATATATGGTATTTCTCATTAGACAAAACATCAACACACGTTACTCCACTAGCCTGTCCTTTGGAATCATATGTGAGTTTTTCTGCCTCCATATAATTCAATGCAACACCACCTCTGTGTATACCAGTTTTGATAACCTCAAGTGTCAATCTAGCATCATCAGTTCTATACTCGGAGTAAAAACCACTCCCTTTTAGAATATCCGGCTTTAGCAAAGGCTCCACTTCCAAAGTCTTTTCTTTAGTCAGCATTTTTCTCCTTTCAGATTTCTCCACTCCAGCTAACCAATCGTAAGCATATAGTGCTACTGATGTCATAAACTTGCCATAACTTCCTCCTTTCTGAATAGGTAAAACCATTTTTTCTGGCACCACCAAATGAGGTGCGTTATTATAAGCTATAGCTCTTTCTTGTCCTGTTTCTCGTACAATTCTAAACTCCAAGTTCTTAAGATATCTTAATCCTCCGTGAATTAACTTGGTACTTCTGCTACTTGTCCCTGATGCAAAATCTTCTTTTTCGATTACTATCGCTTTCAGTCCTCTGGCTGAAGCATCTAGTAAAATACCAGCACCGGTAATTCCTCCACCTATGATAACTAAGTCATATTCTAATTCTGGTAAAGAAGTTAACACCTCTTTTCTTGATTCTAAATTCCACATACTAATACCGCCCTACTTATCAAGTAAATTCTCTTGAAATAATTTATAAATCCTCTTATACTCATCTACCCAACTGCTCGCTTCTCTAAAACCGTGCGGCTCTATAGGGTAAATTGCCACTTCGTAACTGTCTCTTCCTAATTCGATAAACCTTTGCGTCAATCTTACCACATCGTGGAATTGAACATTATCATCCATCATACCGTGTAACATCAATAGTTCGTCTTCTAAATTCTCCGCATAATAAATAGGACTACTTCTTCTGTAAGCAATGCTATCCATTTCAGGAGTATTCAAAATATTACTAGTGTACTCATGATTGTAATGTGCCCAATCTGTCACACTCCTAATCGCTCCACCGCATTGGAATTTCCCAGGTTCTTTCAGTAACGCCATAATTGTAATAAAACCTCCATAAGATCCTCCATAGATTCCTACTTTATTTTCATCTATTCCCAATTCTTCAATTAAGAATTTTCTTCCATCTAATTGATCTGACAAGTCTTTACCTCCCATGTCTCTATAAATAGCAGTTCTCCAATCTCTTCCATATCCCGCTGATGCTCTATAGTCAATGTCTAAAACGGTATAACCTTGCTCCACTAGGAAATTATGAAACATAAACTCTCTATAGTAACCACTCCACCAGTTGTGGGCATTTTGCAAGTACCCTGCACCATGTACAAAAATTACCGCTGCTCCATTTTTCTTAACGTCTAACGGCTTATATATTCTTGCTGGCACGTCCACCCCATCAGTTGCTTTAAAAGTAATCACATCAGGTATTAGCCACTTGTAATTATCAAACTCTTTTGTTGTAGACTTAGTTAATTGCCTACCCTCCTCTTTAACTAAATTTGAAGATGTAAATAGTTCGGTTGGTTTGTTTTTAAAAGAATACAAGTAATACAGTACCGACTCATTTTTTGTCATCAATACATCATGTTTTCCATCTTTAACCAAAATATCCGACCATTTTGCAGACTTGATATCAAAATGATAAAACTCTCTGTTACCTGCATGATTTTTATTGGCTGTGATATAAAACTTCGCCCCATCACTACTTAAAGTTGCTTCATGAATTTCAAATTTACCTTTGGTCAGTTGCTTTTTCTTTTTTGTATCAAAATCATAAGAATACAAATGCGAATACCCAGTTTCCTCAGATTGGAAATAACAAACGTTAGATTCTTTAAAGAATCCAATGTTGCCTGGAACCTCATTCCAATAACTAATACCTGGACCACCTATCCATGCTTCATCATATTGATGCTCGAAAGGAACTAATTTTTTACTTTGAAA
>CAJYBK010000249.1 GCA_913064955.1 uncultured Flavobacteriales bacterium | reverse complement strand
TGGAAAATATACCATAAAACCATTAAATGCTGGAAAATATAGTATCTATGCTTCGTTTGTTGGATATAGAACTACAGTAATATCCAATGTAGTAGTAAAACCAGACCAAATAACTTTTGCAGATGACATCGCATTGAATGAGCAAAGCGGTGAGATTCTACCTCCAATAGTGATTGAAGCGAAGGTGAAATTAATTGAAGCAGAAACTCATAATAAAGTATCAATTAATAGTAAATCCATTATGGCTTCTCCAGTTAAAACAAACATAAATAAACTAGCAGGGTCTACAGGTAATGTGCAAGTATCGGAGGATGGAAATGAAGTATACTTTAGAGGGTCTAGAAATGGAGATGTAATCTACCTAGTAGATGGAGTGAAAATACAAGGAGCAAGACCAACTATACCTAGTGCTGGCATACAAAGTTTATCAGTTTATAGTGGTGGACTTCCAGCAAAATATGGAGACACAATGGGAGGAGTAATTGTCGTAGAGACTAAAAGTTATTTTGACATGTACTACCAATCTCTTGGAAATAGATAATAGATGTCCCTTCTAGCGGTAGATAATGGAATATATAAAAATGGTTAACTCAATAGTTAACCATTTTTTTTTGTAAAAACTTATGGAATAATTCAACTTAAGCATCTCATTATCAAACAATAAAACTAAATACTATGAAAAATTTAATTACAATTGCATTGAGTCTTCTTTTGATTAATTCATTTGCACAATCTTCCTTTGGAAGCATTAAAGGAAAAATAATAGACAGCAAAACGCAAGAACCTATCCCTTTTACCAATGTTTATGTGATGAGCAACGGTTCACCTATTGGAACCAGCACGGATCTAGATGGCAAATTTCAGATTAAACCATTGGCGGCTGGCGAGTATGATTTGATAGTCTCAAATGTTGAGTTTGGCAAGAAAGTCATTTCACTAGTGGTTGTTAACCCTGACCAAATAAGCATTCTTGGCGAAATTGAACTATCCAATGGTACAGAACTAACAGGATGCGTATTCAATGCTGACAAAATCATCAATCCAGAAGAAACAAGTTTAGTCACCATCTCTTCAGATCAAATCAAAAACTCACCACTTAGGACCAACATAGTTAAGATGATTGGAGGAGGTGATTCAAATATTAAAGTTTCGGAAGATGGCAATCAAGTATACTTCAGAGGTTCTCGAAATGGAGATGTACTCTATATGGTGGATGGCGTTAAACTTACAGGTGGAAAGCCAGTAATTCCTAGTGCAGGTATCAATAGACTCTCAGTATACACAGGTGGAGTCCCCGCAAAATATGGAGACACAATGGGTGGCGTTATTGTAGTGGAAACCAAAAGTTACTTTGACTTATACTATGCTTCATTAAGAAACCAATAGAATTAATAAAACTCAAATCTTAATCAAGATTTGAGTTTTTTGTTGCTTTTCTTTTATGGAATAGTAAAGTTAGTTGCATCATAAACTAAAAGAATAACTTTGCACCAAATAAAGTAAAGACAATAAATTGATTTTTGGAAGGAGAAATAGTGATTTGAGTGATGCCCAATTGGTGCTGAAATATCAAAAGACTTTGAATGCTAAACACATTGGATTTCTTTTTGACCGGTACGGCCAATTAGTTTTTGGTGTATGTCTGAAATACTTAAAAAATGAAGATGACAGTAAAGATGCGGTTATAAAGATTTTTGAAAAAGTTATTGAAGACCTTAAAAGGATGGAAGTAAAGCATTTTAAATCTTGGCTATACATGGTTGCTAAAAACCATTGTTTGATGGATTTAAGAAAGAAAAAGACGTACACAACCGATGTCACCGAAATTCAATTGGCAGAAGAAGAAGTTGAGCCAAACAAGTTTGAAATGCAGGAATTAAGATTTAATGACTTGGACCAAGCCATTTTAGAATTAAAGCCTGACCAAAAAAAATGTATTATGCTTTTTTACATTGAAGAAAAGAGTTATCAGCAAATTGTTGAAAGTACGGATTACACTATGAAAGAAGTGAAAAGTAATATTCAAAACGGCAAAAGAAATTTAAAAATCTCTCTGGAGAAGAAGTACCAAAACCAATAATATTTTAGAAATGGGTAACCCAAAAGACATATTTAAAAGTCATAGCATTCTCACCGAGAAGGAGATCAGTGACTATTTAAGTGGCAACCTTTCTGAAGCGCAGAAAAGAAAAATTGAACTGAAAATATCTCAGGATGAATTTAACGCAGATGCATTAGAAGGAATTGTAGCAAATCCAGGAGCCATGACTGGTTACGAATCGGCTCGTGAATCAGTGTTGAAAAACATTGACAAAAAATCTGGTGGTTGGCAATTTCATCATACCATGATATTAGCGATAGTTGCTGTTGTTGCTATGATGGTTATAGGTTCTAAGATTTTTCCAGAAAGCGGAAATGTTCAAGTCGTTCAAACTACTCAAGAAAAAGACACTGCAGTAAATGAATTGAATCCGGTTCCTATTGCCGTTGATGAAATTTCTGACGAAGAGATTGAGGAAGCAATTGAACTACCTGAGATTCACTTAGTAAAGGCGAAAGAAGTTATTGCTGCTTCTCCTGTGGTTTTAGACACATTAGTTATGGACAATACTACTGAACCGAACATGACTTTCGATTAAACTGTAGAACTTAAAAAGATAGAGCCAAATGCTGCACCTGACAAGATTGAAGTCCCTACAAAAGATAATATAGTATATAGCAATGCACCTGTGGTTTACACACATAAATTCCTAATGGTTGACTATGGCAAAATTTACACAAAAGCGCCAAGTATCAAGAAAATTGAATTTTCAGGAACATCAGCTGCTTTAGAAAATAAGGATGATGTTTTAAACGAAGGCCAACAACCTGCTGTAATTATCACCATTGAAATACCTTACAAAGATTATATGGCAGAAACTCAATTACTTTTTGGGAAGAATGATTTCAAATCTGCATTGAAGAGGTACAAAGTTGTTTTAAAAGCATATCCTGAAGATTTAAATGCGCATTTTTACAGCGGTTTATGTTATTACAACATTGGTAAATATAGCCTTGCACACAAGCATTTCGACTTAGCAGAGAAACACCCTTACAATACTTTTAAAATTGATGCTCAATGGTACAATGCTAAAACGTTTTATGTAGAAAAGAAAGATGAAGAGTGTAAAGTTGTGTTGAAAAAGATTATTAGTGATAACGACTACTATGCTTCTCAAGCTAAAGAATTACTTAATAAACTCAATAAATAATGAAGATTATTCTTCCAATGATATCAGCTATAATAATTCTCAGCGGCATCGCGATTTATTTAAAGTGGAACATTGAAGACTACAATCGTGGTGTAGAAGAATTAAATCAAATTGGATCTGAAAAAAACATGGTTGTCAACACCCAAAAAGTAAACTACTTAATAGACCAACAACAACCAAACGATGCCATTGACTTATTATTAAAAATGATGGAAGTTGATGGTAAAAATATGGTCCACAGGCTCAAGCTTGCAGCACTTTATTGTGAGACTTGCAAGCATGATTACGAGCATTGTGAAGAAGCTCTTTGGCAATTAAACTTTATCATTAAAGCAGATTCCACCATTGCTCCTGCTAAAGTTATGCTTAAGGACCTTAATAACTTTCTAGACGTTAAAAAGACTTCTAAATAGATTTCTTAAAAGCTTCTAAAGTCCTATTTAGTAAATCATCATTTAATTGTGAATTTAAAAACCAAGCCTCGAACTGTGAAGGTGGAAGGTAAATTCCGTTTTCAGCCATTTTCCAAAAGAACGTAGCAAAATTATCCGTATCCGATTTCTTAGCGTCATCATAATTGGTTACCTCTGATTCATTGAAGAATGGATTAATCATCGAGCCAAATCGATTAACCTTTAAAGCAACACCTTTTTCCTTTGCTAAGGAAAGCATTCCTGATTCTAATGCTCCTGCATATTTATTAAAGAAATCATAAGGATTTTCTTTTTCCAAAACAGCCAAAGTTGCTAATCCACCAGCCATTGCCACCGGATTCCCAGATAATGTACCTGCTTGATACATTGTCCCCAATGGCGATACACAGTTCATTATTTCTTCTCGTGCACCATATGCACCTACAGGAAAACCTCCTCCTACAACTTTACCTAAACAGGTGATATCTGTATCAAGTCCTAACAACTCTTGTGCTCCTCCAAACTTAGATCTAAATCCAGTCATCACTTCATCTGCAACGATAAGAATACCATGCTCTTTTCTGATTCTATTCAATCCTTTTACGAAATCTTCTGATGGGACAATAACCCCCATATTTCCCGCTATTGGCTCTAAGAAAATGGCACCTATATTTTCATGCTCTTTAATCAGTTTTTCCACAGACGCAATATCGTTGTATTTTGCAATCAATGTATTGGCAACAGACTCTTTAGTCACTCCGCTACTACCAGGCATAGAAAAAGTGGCTAACCCACTACCTGCCTCAACCAATAAAGCATCACTATGACCATGATAACAGCCAGCAAATTTGATAATCATATTCTTTCCGGAAAAAGCACGAGCTAATCTTATGGCACTCATCACCGCTTCAGTACCAGAATTAACAAATCTGACTTTGTCCATTCCTGGAAATGCTGAACATACTTTTTCAGCAAGTAAAACTTCATTCTCCGATGTTGCTCCGAAACTATATCCTTTTTCCAAAGTCTTTACCACCAT
>CAJYBK010000248.1 GCA_913064955.1 uncultured Flavobacteriales bacterium | reverse complement strand
CATGGATTCTTTTTGTTTGGAATGCTCAAAGACAACCATTTGCATTTTTTGTTTAATTTCTGTGTATGAAATTCCTTCAAGATACGTAGCAAATAAAGTAAGGAAATTGTAGAATCCCTGACTTCCTGCAAATTTGGTCTGGGCACTACACAGAATCTTCGCAGCGTGCAATAATGCTACTGTGGGCTGCATTGCAGCGGTTGCTATGTTGGTTTTCCCGGTACAATCCGGGTCTAATCCATAATAGAAGAAAAACCGCAAATCCCAGTCCATGCAAAATGTTCTGGTCGTGAAATATTCAAGATCGTGAATGTGAATATTCCCCGCAATATGAGAATGTGAAAGGTGTTGAGGTATAGTAAGAAGTGCTTGTCCTCTGGCTACCATATCCGCTTTTTGTTTATGTTTTGTTTCTGCATTCTTTGTCTGATTAGCATTATCATGAGTGACATCACTCACAGCATTATCTATCTTGAAAGCGTCGGCAATAGAAAGTCCCACCCTGGTGTAGAAATCTCGATTTCGACCTGTTAATTCACTACAAACCATTTCCCTGATAAGAGGGCCGGACAGGTTTTGCAGATTACCATTCAAATTAAGAATATGATCTTCTACTTTTTTAGCAGTAATATCAGCTTCTTTTCTGGTTATTTGTTGATCCATATCGAAGATTGAAGCGACGAAATTAACTTCTTCATAAATAGAATCTGATATTTTCTGAGGGTCAAAAACAGAAACGAAATCGGATGTATTTAAAACCTCTTTTTTCGCTGGCATCATGACTGATTCTTGCATTATAATGCCTCCGCCAGTTCAGAACGAGACATTAAATATTTTCCTTTAAAGAAAATGACCGGGGCACACATAGGGAAAACATCATCCATATTGAGGCATGTTTTCACATCAGGATCAGTCATATCTTTTTCTACGAAAGATATTCCTTTTTCTTGTAATAATCTTTTGCTTTGTTTACACTCTGGACAATTATCCATAGTGTACACTATTGTGGGTACATCGTCTGTATTCATAATTCTCACCTGTTGAGATGCAAGTTTTTAACTACAGGTTTTTAACTACAGTTTTTCGATTACCAACTTATCCTTGGAACCTTTCGAAGTTTTTGTACAGTATTTAGAAAACTGATAAATAAAGAATCGCATTAATAAAGTTTCGTTTTTACTTGCAATTCCTAATTCTCTTGAACAGTTGACTACTGTTGCCCTATCAAACTTGGTGGGCAAATTGATGAATATATCATAGATTTCTTCTTTATTAAATGTTGCTATTTGACCGCTTTTATTATATGATATCTCGACTAAATT
Source organism: uncultured Flavobacteriales bacterium (assembly GCA_913064955.1). GTDB lineage: Bacteria > Bacteroidota > Bacteroidia > Flavobacteriales_D > Parvicellaceae > Parvicella. The sequence goes on along the minus strand of CAJYBK010000248.1, from coordinate 3,384 downwards.
ATCTTTTATAATCACGTCAATTAGTTCAATACTAAAGCTATGAAATTCATTTATAATAGAAGCTGGGGGCTGATTTACAATATTTGCAATGGCGATTTTCGGCTCTTCCTTAATGGTTTTTAATTTCACCGCTTCTTCTTCAACGACCTTTAGTTTTACTACTTCATTCTGAAGATCGACCAAATCTTGTGTTATAGAGTTTACAAGTCTCAACACATTATCTATCACTTCTCTTTGCTTTGTGGTATTCATTGATAGAATCTCCGTTGAACTTCTCTACTCACCATAACAGTGGTGTTATCTCCAACCGTAACATACTGAAACTTGCCTCCTATTTTCACCATTTCACAATGATCAAATTTCAGTATTTCAAGAAGATTTGTTTCCATATCATTGAATCTGGTATAACCGACATAAGCTGTATCTCCGTCCCACACTTCAAAATATCTGGTGCTTTCATTCCATTGCGGTTTATCTAAACCTAAAGATGCAAATTCGTTAGTGATCAAATCGGTTTCATCACTATATTTATTAATGTTAGAATTTAAATCTGCAATTATCACTATTGATGATATAAAGAAAAACATCAACACAATAGACAATAATTTCCACTTATCTTTCTCTTCCATAGGCTGAGTGAATAATCATGTTCGTATATAACTGTGTCGTTTTGACCGTATAGCTTTCATTGTTTTTCAAAATATAAAAAAGCTTCCATCATAAAGTGATCTTCATTAAAATAAAAATGCGAAAAGAGTATTGTTACATCCTCAATATCTTAATGATTTAAATGTTCAACAAACGGAGACGTAATATCTGAGTTACATCCTTACATTTCGTGAAACAAGCGGGTGTAGATTTGTTACATCCTGAATTGTCCTGAAATTTATTTAATACTAAAGTATCGGAAGTAATGTTACATCCTTTATTATCCTGAAATTCGATCGGCAATCTTCACTTATTTTAACCGGGAATGTCATTCCCAAGGTTACATCCTTACTTATCTCGAAACTTAATTGATAAGTGTATTATTAATACAGCACTACTTATATAAGAGGAATGTTACATCCTTTATTATCTCGAAACTTACTCGGCAAGTTAAATTTGGTGTCGCTTCATAGTTATTTTCTATATAGTTACATCCTTACACATATCGAAATTTACCCGGCAACCTCCCAGCATTTAGATACATCCTCATGTAGCAGTTCATGTTACATCCTTACTCACATCGGAACTTACTCGGTAACAATCATATTCACTTTACCTTCAGGTAATTTTGTTAAGTTACATCCTCACTTACATTAGGACTTGCTCGGTAACAGAAATAATCCATGAACTTCAAGTAGAAGAAGTTGAGGTTACATCCTTACTTACATTGGAACTTGCTCGGAAACCTGAAAGATGTTGACTACATGCAATGCATGATAGAGTTACATCCTTACTTACATTGGAACTTGCTCGGCAACCCCGCCCCATTTTTGCATATTCAGATACATTCCTAAGTTACATCCTTACTTACATTGGAACTTGCTCGGCAACAGCATATTACTGATACTGTTTTCCACCGAGTATTTCATGATTGTTACTTTTTTATCCAAGCCTATTTAAAGGCAAGAAATTAAATCTACAGACACTATCCTTTATACACAGATAATAACTAAACGATTCATTAATATTTATAACCTTCTGTTGTCCGTATACCATTTTTCTTAACATTTAATTTTAAAAAACTTAGATAAAGGTTTCTGAACAATAGGATTGAGAAGATTTTCTACAACTACAAAGTCAATTACCCACACCTCTATGTTAGTCCAAGAGCCGTTTATCTGAATCCAAATCCTCTTAAAATCTTCAAGGCTCCAGAAACCTTCCCTAAAGGCATCGTCCTCAGTCATATCGAAAATGTATTGAGGATAAACTCTCAAAATCTTAGCTCTTGCAAAAGCTGAATCGTTGTTATAATTTGTCTTAAAAGTGTGGATGGCACCTATTTTCCATCTTAATTTACCTGTTCTTCTGGTGGTGTTTTTTAAGGGCTCGACTTCACCAAGAATGTGTGGAATAAACCGTTTTTTATATAAAAGCATTTTTACTCTGGATGTATGTAATATCGCCAGCCCTGGGACGGCACTAAAATCTCACCATTCTCGATTGGAATCCAATCTTCTGCACAAAATTGTAGTTCCTCTTCGTATAGTCCGGTGATTACGAAATAACCTTTCACTTGTTTGTCAATTGCGAAATATAATCGAGCCTCAGCAGTCACATCATCTAAAAAACGATTTGGAAAACGCTTTGTAGTCCAGTAACAGTACCTATCATCAGAACACTTACCATCTCGTAATTTATGTTCTAATACGTCTTTTTTAGTGAAAACTAAAATGCCTGTCGCTTTACTCATTGTATTAACACCTGTATAACGTATAGATTTAATAATCTTCCAGTTTGTTTTCTTTTATGAATTCAACCATCGATTCGATCATGAATTCTTTCGTATTTTTATTGTGGGAAAAAGTACGTATGGTATCTTCAAAATCTGGTAATGTCCAGTCAAATTCAGGGTGCTGTTCTTTAAAGAGTTTATAATGTTCTTCTAACATTAATGATTCCATTATTCCCATAATCGAATCGAGAACATAATCTAATGTCTCTGATTTCACATTGTATCACTCACTAACGATATATTGATAAGAGGAGTGGGGATGCCAGTAAAGACAATGAGCACTTGCCATGAACAAGTACCTGCCATGAATACTTGCCAGGGATGCTATGATATGCCACCTCTAAAGGTCTGACAAACCCAAGTGCGAATCCAATCGCAATTTTATACATGTTTTAAAACTACTTAAATGTTTCTATCCGTGTATTATTTACAGTAATAAACTGTTCTAATACCCACAGAATTGATCAGTCTTCTACACTCATCGCAGGGGTAGGAACATCTAAACATCCCAGAGTTGTTTATTCTAACCACAACCATAGTTGAGTTATTAAGGTTCATTTCAATCCTCAAAGCTCTCTGTATAGCCATTTCCTCAGCATGAACACTATTCATAGGTGTAGCATTTCTTTGATGTGTGCAATGCAGGTTCCTGATATGTCCTGTGACAAACTTATTGGCACTGTAGATCACCGCACCGAGGTGATACTTCGCATTGGATTGGTGAGATTCGTTGACTGCAATCATCACAGCTTCATCGAGCTTCATAAGAGCTTTCTCTTATCCGTATAGTATTTAACCTTTGTTGATAATTCCTATTCCTATAGTATATATTACCTAATAACTATACTATATATGGTCCGTACTACGCTTTTTGAAAAGAGGTAGCAAGAGAGTTGAAAAAGCCCGAAAATGGCTGTTTTGCGACCGAAAGACTTATATAT
>CAJYBK010000247.1 GCA_913064955.1 uncultured Flavobacteriales bacterium | reverse complement strand
ATATAATCGAGCGAAGCAAGATGCATCGGGTCAGAAAGGACTATAGATAGACGGTTGCCGCGGTTATATAAGGGTAAAGCATGATGTTTATGGACAAGCTTGTCGTCGACGATGTCCCTGGGGATGGATTCTGGGTCAATGGCATCCAGATCGAAAACCGGCAGACCAAATTCTTTGGAGGCCTCGATGGCGATCTTGCTGGCATCAAGAATTTTATTATCGACAAGGTATTTGGTAAAAGAAATTTTCTCTTTAATCGCACCTTTTAACGCTTCAATCGCATGCTCTTCATCTAGCAGGCCATCTGAGACTAGCTTCCTGGAGAGCCCGTTAAGCTTGATTTCTGCAGCCATGGAAATTCCTGAAATTTTATTATTATTTGAATTGTAAAACTGAAATTATTATTGAGTAAGCATAGCCGAAAAAAATATGTTTGCTATAAAAAAGGTGGTGACGATACTATTAATATTGTGTTCAGGAGCGGCTACATTGAGCTCTTAAGTCCGCAGATAAAAAATTAAAATATGGTTGCTGAGCACACGGGTGGGCATGTTAATGGTCTATCAAATTTGTATGGCAGTAATTGCAGTGAATAAAATTATGATTTATGAATGGTTTGTGACTAAGTGGACACATAAAGTGACAATAATTGTCACTTTATGACAATAATTGTCACTTTCTGCTGAAGCCTATGCAGGCATGAGTTTATAATAACCTGTTGTTTTTATTAATAAAAATGTAGTTGGCATGTAGATTGCTTTAATAAAAATCAGTAATAGAGTCTAGCTAACAGGAAATTCAGTTAACTTTTCTCGATAAATGATTTCGAAATGAATAACTATAAACATAATTAACCATACAGGTGATAAACATGAAAACATTACAACAAGGTTTTACTCTTATTGAATTAATGATCGTAATTGCGATTATCGGTATTTTGGCGGCGGTTGCGCTGCCTGCCTACCAAACCTATGTGATCAAGTCCAAGCTGTCTGAAGTGATTATGGCTACCAGCCAGTGTCGCACGGCAGTAAGTGAAGTGTATCAAACTGGTGACAGCGGCCCTGGTTCTGACAACTGGGGTTGTGAGGACTCCGGTGGTACTAATGGTGTGACCAAGTACGTCGCCAGTATCTCGACTGATGCTGCTGGAGTTATCAGCGCCAAGGTGCAGGGAATCGATACGGCTGTGGACTCTGGTGTGATCCAACTCACCCCATACTACGATACTACTACGCTGATGAGTGAGAGCACTCATATGGGGAAACAGGTGTTTAAGTTTAAGTGTGCACCTGATAGCGGCGCTACCGTTGCTATTGCCAGTAAGTACCTGCCTGGATCATGTAAATAATACTTTCAAGATTTTGTGTAGATGCGTGAAAAAGCCCCGTTTGTTGGGGCTTTTTTATGCTTCAATACTTCATGTTTTAAATAAAGATGATGATGTTTATCATATTATTAATTGTTTAGTCCCCGACAATAATACACAGGATTTTGTAAAAAAAGATCAGGTTCATCCTGATACTTTTGTAAAATTATATCATGAGGAGATTTAAACCTTAAACTCTTTAATTTCTTTCCAAAATTATAATAGTTTAAAAATTTTGCCAAGTGTTTAGAGTAGTCGTCTATCGTTTCATAATGAAACAATTTAAGCGTTGCAGATTTAATAATGTGGTTCATTTTTTCCACTTGTCCATTAGTCCAAGGATGGGCAAATTTGGTTAGTCTGTGTTCGGTGTTGTGTTGCTCACAAAGTTTATCAAATGGATGGACATTGTCTGGTTTTAGTGCCTCTTGCAAAGCTCTATAACTAAACTGCAATCCATTGTCTGTTAATATTGTGTGGATTTTATAAGGAAAGAATTGATAAGTATTTTCTAAGAATTTAACCGCATTATCCATTGTTTTTTTGCTAAAGATTTCCGCATAAGTGAATTTGGTTTCTCTATCAATAGCAACAAACAAACTCCATTTCTTTTTACCCAGCCAAAAATCAGTAATATCAATATGCAAATAACCTATTGCATAAGATTTAAACTTTGACCTTTGTGGCTTTTGTTGTAATTCTTTAGGTTTCTTGCTGATGCCATAGTATTGTAAGCAGCGGTGTAAGGCACTACGAGACAGTTTAGGAAACATGGGGTTTAACAACAACCAAAGATCATCAAGTGGCAACCAAGTGAGCTTACGCACTTCACAAATTAACCAATCCTCATCAACGCTTAAAGTGGCGTTTGCTCGTTTGTTGCCCATGGGTTTATCTTCCACGCTATCACGGCTTTGCCATTTCTTTGCGGTATGGTAGGCAATGTTATATTTTTTGGCAATGGAATTAGTAGTGCCTTGCTCTTGTCTGATCTTATTTCTAATCTCGTGTGTCGTAGTGGCACGCTTGTGTAGTACTTGTCCCATAATTTATCCTTTTGTAAATGATTTGTGGCACTATAACCTTTTACAAAATCCTGTGTATCATTGTCGGGGACTAAACATGTAAATATATTATCCATAATGTTTTCCTATAATAGAGTAATTATATTTTACCATAAATATATAATTATGTTTTTATATAATTATATCATTTTAACAAAAGGGTTAATATCTGATGTATGACCGCCTTTGCATTACCATTAAGAGTAGCATACTGTGTTTCTGTGATTACATACCCATCATTTATTGCACCTCTATAAGCCACTTTTTCCCATAGGGCAGATGTCAGTATATTAATTTTCTGGTTATTAATTTGGACTTGTGATAAATAATTGATTGCATTTTTTAACTCTACTTGTGACCCAACTCTTGTAAGTACAAATAGCATCTTATTGACATCTATACCCGCATCTGATAATTTATAGAATGATTCAATTGCTAAATCCATATCTTTTTTACTGGGCGGAACTGGCTGTATTATTAAGTCTGCATTTTTAGATATTACAGTTGTTGCCGATGTTGCTCTACTTGGCGCATCAATAATTTGTAACGCCTCATCATTAAAGCAATCAATAGCCTGTTTTGCACTAGAAACACCATACACTTTTAATGTTGGCGTTATCCCTAAACTACTTCTTTGTTCTGATAGTTGTAAACTTGTTCTATGCTCAATGTCTAAATCTGCAATAGCGCAATCTAAATCATTAATAGTTGCCTCAACAGCCATAGCAGCTGCTAGTGTCGACTTCATAACATTGCCACTTTGTGAAACAAATACGATTCTTTTACTCATAGGTAACCTGTTTATATAAAAACATAGTTATGTTATACAGTAATTATATTTTTATGCAAAAACATTTATACATAAATCTGCAATTATATTTTTATATAAATAAGTATTTTTTAGACTTTGAGACCTTTCCCCAATCCAAAAATAGAAATTAAACAAGATGTTTTTTAGGTTTTTATTTTTATGTAAAATATGAGTAATTCTAGAATATCTTTTTTTGAAAAATTGTAAAGGTTGAAATAAAAATGAGAAGTTGTGAGTTACGCAAAAGGTCTCACAGGTTTTAACCATATATTAAGTTGTGAAAAACTATTATTAACTACAACTGGAGAAAACTATGGGAATTAAACCAGGTCCAAAAAGAATTGCTGAATCAACTGGGAAGCCAGATAGGCGTCAACGGGATAATAAATACACTCCTGGGAATACGCCATCACTTAAGCGTCACAAACACAAGAAAGGTGACTAACAAAGAGATAATTACGCCTAACAAATTATTCCAACTGGATCGCTAACGCGCCAGTTGAATTCAAACATTAGATGCGAAAGGGAAAAATGCATAATTGATTAAAGTTACAATTTCTTGAATTCACATCATAAGTGCAACACTCGTTAGTTGGTCAAAAAGGTATTATTTCAACTTTTTTTAGTTTAAGTCGTGCGTAACTAAAAAAAATCCTTTCTGTGTAAGGGTTTTGGTTTTTGTTGGAAAATTTGAGGTTTCTCAATTTAGCAAAAATTGCACTTAGAATTTGAGGTTATAAGGCTATTAAACAAAGTCCATGGGGCGATATTAATTTTGAGGGGCGATTTATTCAGGTGGATTTTAAAGATTTTTCCATAATTTCGATTTACATCCACTCAGGCAGTGCCAAGCAACAGAGTCAAGATTTAAAAATGGAGTTTTTAACCCAGCGCTTTTCTGATTACACGCCACTGATTATGGAATATCAATTATGAATAAAATTATCTTACTAACAACATTAATTGGCTTCAATGTGTATGCACAAAGACCAATAGAACATACATATTCAATTAACCCAATGTTCATACAGCAAATTCAAGCGCAAGAAAAACAACGTGATTTAAAAATGCAATTACAAAATCAAAAAATTGAAAGTTTGCAAAATCAAGTTGACAAAGCAATCAATCATCAAACGCTTAGGAAACAAGTATTGGATAGCCAAGAAAATACAGTCAGTTGGTGGTTATCACTGATTGCTATAGCGATCGTCTTTGGTGGGGTATTTAATCATTTTATTACTAGAGGAAAAATTAAAGAATTTAAACAATTAAATAAAAATGCACAAGAAGAATTGGAAAAAATTAGGCAACATGAAAAAACTGCAGAACAGGGCGCAGAAAATATTTCGAAACTTAGCAAAAAAGCACAGCAAGCATTACTAAATATAGGGAAACCGCCATCTGAAGAAACACGCAAAGAAGTCGATCAATCAGGCACAAAATTAGAAAAAATGACTGCTGAAGCCCGACAAT
>CAJYBK010000246.1 GCA_913064955.1 uncultured Flavobacteriales bacterium | reverse complement strand
TACCCATATGGTAATCAGAGCAGCTGGATGATTGACAGATTGTATTATTTTGAGATAATAGAAAGGTAGATTTTAAGAATATTCCTTCGCAAAAGTGAATTGAAAATATACCTTTGTTGACACATTTTAAAAAAGTATAAAACATGTCAGTAAGAAGCCTAGAACCAAAAGTAATTTGGAATCATTTTGAAGATTTAAATGCAGTACCAAGACCTTCTAAAAAAGAGGAAAGAGTCATTGCATTCATGATGAAATTCGGAAAAGATTTAGGTCTTGAAACATATAAAGATCCTTGCGGGAATGTGATTATCAAAAAACCTGCTGCTGCTGGAATGGAAGATAGACAAACAGTTATTCTTCAATCACACTTGGATATGGTTCATCAAAAAAATGGTGATACTGTATTTGATTTTGACACGCAAGGAATTCAAAGTTACATTGATGGTGAATGGGTAAAAGCAAAAGGCACAACTTTAGGGGCTGATAACGGAATGGGTGCTGCTGCTGCGATGAGTATTCTATCTTCTACAGACATTCCTCACCCAACTATAGAAGCTTTATTTACAATAGATGAAGAAACCGGTATGACTGGTGCTTTTGAGCTGGAGCAAGGTATTTTGAAAGGAACAATTTTATTAAACCTGGACACTGAAGATGACGATGAGTTTTCAATTGGCTGTGCAGGAGGTGTAGATACAAATACATCTTATAATTATATCCCAGAAGCACCTTACAAAGATGCATTTGCATATAACATTACTGTCAAAGGTTTGAAAGGTGGACATTCTGGAATGGACATTCATTTAGAAAGAGGAAACGCCAACAAGATTATGAACAGATTATTGGCGGAAGGTCAAGCGTTTGGTTTACATATTGCAGAAATTAATGGAGGTAGTTTGAGAAACGCCATTCCAAGAGAAGCAACTGCTACAGTTGTGGTTATGGATGACACATTTTTGGAAGCATTAGATTTAGCCAAAGAAGAAATCATGGATGAGTTTGCTATTTCAGATAGTAAACTTGTCATCGAAGTTGAAAAGACATCCCTTCCTGAAGAGGTAATGAGTTTGGATGACACTATTATGGTGATCCAATCAATTTATGCGGTTCACAACGGAGTTTACAGAATGAGTATGGCTATTCCTGGTCTGGTAGAAACATCATCATCATTGGCTCGTGTAATTGTTAAGGATGGAGAATTTAAAACTATGTCATTGCAAAGAAGTAGTGTAGAAAGTAGTAAATATGATATTGCCCACACCATTGGATCTGTATTCAGTTTGGCAGGATGCGAAGTTGAGCACACAGGTTCATACCCAGGATGGGCACCTAATCCTAAATCTCCAATTTTGGACATTATGGTTGATTTGTATAAAAACAAATTTAACGAAGACCCTCAAGTAAAAGCATGTCATGCAGGTTTGGAATGTGGTATTTTGAATGAACGTTATCCTGGTTTGGATATGATTTCATTTGGACCAACTATTAGAAATCCTCATTCACCAGATGAGATGGTAAACATTGCTTCCGTTCAGAAATTCTACGGATTCTTTTTAGATGTTTTGGCTGCTACGCCTAAGAAATAAAAGGTTATTAAATTTTTATAGAAGGTCATTTTGCAATTGCAGAATGGCCTTTTTTATTGTTTTACAATTTTCTGATAAGCAACAACCTCACCTTTATTATTTGATAAATTTAAGATATAAACACCTGTCATTAATGAAGAAAGGTTTAACTTACTTGCCAAACTATTAATCGGTTCTTGATAGCATAGTTTTCCTTGGAGATTTAGAATTGTAATAAACCCGTCAATATTTTCAAGAAACTGGACCTGAATTTTATCTTGAAATGGGTTTGGAGAAATCCTCACAACATCTTTATTAATTTCATTTACGGCATTAAACTGACATCCTCCGTTTGAATACAATAAAACACCATCTGTCATAACACATTTTAAATTCTGACCACTTTCTACACCATGACGTAAATTGGTTATCCAACCAGAAGATGTACCAATTCCTTCAACAATAAAATCATTATCACAACCAAATAAAAACCTTTTCCTACTTATTCCTTCATACACTAAAGTATCAATTTGAGTTATGACTTGAGGGCAGGAATTGTAAATATTAAATAAAGGAGACTGGATTGTATCCCCAACTTCTAAATTAAAATCATACAATAAGACAGATTTTGCTGAAATAGAATCATAAAAAACTAATGGTACCGTCATTACTCTATTCAGAACGGTGTCCTCGTAAACAATAAAATCTTCATAACCAATCTCATTAGAACTATAAACTTTTATTAATTCCGGAGTCCAAAAAACATACTCATTTTCAACATCATTAGATACATCATTTTTATAAATATTTGATTCGTAATAATTATGATACCATTCAATATTTGGAGCATTACTCGAATCAAAAGCCCAATCATCTACAATAAAATACGCATCTGATCCAAATTCAATTGCGCTCTGTGAATGCGCCCATGGCATACCAATTAAAATCAATAAAAAAATTATAGTATTTTTCATAGTCTCACTTTTTTCTAACCGGCCTTGGCTTCAACTTAGGAGTAGCAGGACAATCGTCACCTTGGCTGTAAACTAATTCGTTATTCTTGTGGTAACATTTTAAAACTGAACCTTTCATTACATCCATAGGTAAATTCACAATAAAGCCATTTAGACTGCCTATACCTTCCGTAAATTTATAAAGATTACCACTTCCATTTAATCGTGTTTCGATCATCCTAATAGGATCATCAACAGTTCCTACATTTTCTACTTTGGTAACGATTAAATCTTCTTTCAATTGATTTGCCAATACAGACTTAAAAGTATCTCCTACTTTAAGATTAAAATCATATAACAAAAACTCTTCCGTCTCGTCCATAAAAGACCTTATAAAAACCTTTCCCGTTGTAGAATCTTGTCTAATAAAAAATTGCTTTTGATCCTTTCCTTTTAATTTAAACGATAAAGATGTATTCAATTTATAATAGATAAAACCGGTAGTGTCTATTTTACCAATCTTACTGGATGTTTGAAAAACTTCTTGACTGGTTGCTTTAAACTCATCCGCATTCCAATTAGTTTTAACTACGTACCAATGTGATTTTTCAAAATCAAACAATTGTTGCCCAAAAAATTGACCGGTAATGCAAAGAAAAGCAAGAAAGTAGATTATTTTTTTCATCAGAGTAATTTTCACTGAAATATACAAAGACTATACCCCAATTCCAAATTGAGCATACTTGGTTTTTATGTCCATCTCCAACCATTTTGATTCATAATAGGTACGTATACCCATTTTATAAGTAATATCTGGCGTTGTGTCTTTAAGTAATTCACCATAAACATCCCAAGATTTTAATTTAAGATCATAGTTATGCTCTTCAATTTGCTCGAGAGTATATTCAAAAAGAAGGTCACTATCTGTCTTGATATTAATGATACCACCTGGTTGTAAAATCTTGCGATACCTTTCTACAAACAAAGGAGAAGTCAATCTCTTTCTAGGTCTTCTCGGTTGTGGATCACTAAAAGTAAGCCATATCTCCGCTACCTCTCCCTTGTCAAAAAACTTATCTATGAAATCTACTTTGGTTCTTAAAAAACCAGCATTCTCAATTTTTTCTTCCAAACAAGTAGTTGCACCTCTCCAAATTCTATTTCCTTTTATGTCTACACCAATAAAATTATAGTCTTTATACTTGCGTGCTAAACCAACCGTATACTCGCCTTTTCCACATCCCAATTCAAGAATAATTGGTTTGTTGTTACCAAACATTTCTTTACTCCAATTACCTTTCAAAGGATATCTATTGTCAGACATTGCCTCTGCAGTTGTTGGTTCAACTACATTAGGATACTCATGTAAGGCAGCAAATTTTCTAAGTTTATCTTTTCCCATAGCGTTGCAAAAATAGTTAATTTAGGATGATTATCCTTTGCTCAAAGCCTCGATTTTAAGTTTTGTTTTCAGCAGATTGTTTCAACGATAATTTACACCTTTCCAATAGGGACCAATATTTTTACTAAATTCGTGAAGCACTCAAAACAACAACATTGGACAAAATAACTACTATCATAATTGAAGACGAAGAAGCTTCTAGAGAAACGTTAAGAAACTACTTAACAAAGTATTGCCCACAGGTAGAAATTCTTGCAGAAAGTAAAGACATTATTGAAGGACAGGCTGCTATTGAAAAGCACCAACCTGATTTTATTTTTTTGGATGTTGAACCATCATTTATTGATATCAACATTCATCCTACCAAAACTGAAATTAAATTTGAAGACGAGCGTTCTATCGGAATGCTTATGCGTTCTGCCATAAAACAATCCATAGGGATGTTTAATGTATCCCCAACAATTGATTTCAATCCTGAAAATAGTTTTGCAACTACTCCGCTTCCTAAGGGTAAAATTTTTACGGAACCAAAAATTTCCGTAAACCAAAACTTTAACCCATTTGATTCTAGTAATAGTTTTTCAAAAACTCCCTCTAAAGACCAAATTCAAGGGTTGCAATCCATGTATTAAGGATTAACCGATAACCATTTTCAAGGAGATGCATCACAAAGTCAGTTAGAAACGCCTATTGATTCCAGCCAATCTGATTACTCGAATAAAAAGTCATTTCAAATAAAAAACAAATTTATCCTTACCAGTATTAAATCAGGCGTGCTAATCATAAACCAAACACGTGCGCATCAACGTATTTTATACGATCAGTTTATACACCAAATTGAAA
>CAJYBK010000245.1 GCA_913064955.1 uncultured Flavobacteriales bacterium | reverse complement strand
TAGCGGCAGCAATTAGAGGAGGCGCTTCATTAGTTCATGGCGGACAAATGATGAATAAGGTAAAAAAGATGACAATGTAAGATTTTAGTTCTTACTAAAATGTTGTCAATCCTATTTTAAACTTTACTTTTGCAACTCATTAAAATTATTAAAAAATGAATATTGCTATTTTAGAAGGTGCTGCTGGGCAAGGAAATCCAATGATGACTTTGTTGATGTTCGGAGCCATGTTTGCTGTGGTTTACTTTTTTATGTTAAGACCTCAAAGTAAAAAACGTAAGAAAGAAGAAGAAGAAAGAAAAAATCTAGCGAAAGGAGATAAAGTAATTACACTTGGTGGTATTTATGGAAAGGTGACTAAAATAGATGACGAAAGTGTTGTTATATTAAGTCAAGATAGCAAGATTAGAGTGGCTAAAAACGCTATTACTTTAAACCCAGATCAAGATTCTAGTTCATCAAAAGATAAAGATGGTGGTGCAGAAGAAGTAATTGAAGATTCAAAATCATAAACCATACTAATGATTAAACTTGGACTCACGGGAGGAATTGGAAGCGGTAAATCTACTGTCGCCAAAATTTTTGAATCTTTTGGTGTCCCAGTTTATTACGCAGATGACAGAGCCAAATGGCTCATGAATAATAAGAAATCTATCAAAGCCGCGCTAATTAGACTATTTGGTGAAGAAACCTATCAAGGAAATCAACTGAATAGAAAGTATCTAGCTTCTATTGTTTTTGGAAATAATGAAGAACTGATAAAACTCAATCAAATTGTACATCCAGCCGTAGCTTCCGACTTTGATAATTGGTGCACCGTTCAAAACAGTCCTTTAGTAGTTAAAGAAGCTGCCATTCTTATTGAATCAGGTGGATTAGATACAGTAGATAAAGTTGTTGTCGTAAAAGCACATGTCAAAACTCGTATCAAAAGAGTGATGGAAAGAGATGGTGTTACTGAAGAATCTGTCTTAGCAAGACTCAATCATCAGATGACTGATTCGCAACGTGCTAAACATGCTGACTTTATGATCGATAATGGCGGAAAGAAGATGCTAATACCTCAAGTAAGACTTATTTTACAAGATTTACATTTTATAAAATAAGTAACATTACTTCCACTTTATATTACAACCTAAACTTGGCTTTTGCTCAAAATCTAGTTGTTTCTTTTCTAATAAATAATCCAATACTTTTCTCATTGACGCACCATCACTTGGCAAATCATTTCCAGGCCTTGCATCGTCTAATTGTCCTCTATAAATGCAAATGTCATTAGCGTCAAAGACACTAAAATCAGGTGTACAAGCAGCATCATAATCCTTTGCAACTTGCTGTGACTCATCATATAAATATGGGAAAGGAAAATTCAACTCTACCGCTAAATCTTTCATTTTCTCTGGAGCATCATCTGGATAATTGTCAGCATCGTTAGAACTAATCACTACGAATCCGATTCCTTTGTCTAAATAATCGTTAGCTAACTGTACTAATTGCTCTCTTACCAACACAACGAAAGGACAATGATTGCAAATAAACATTACCACTGTTCCGTTTTCTCCTCTCAGATTCTGATAAGTAAATGTTTTTCCTGAAACAGTATCAGGTAAACTGAAGTTTGGTGCCTTATATCCTAATGGGATTTCAATTGTTAATGTTCTTGCCATAATTTTTAATCTTATAAACTTCAAAGTTAATCGAAATAGTAAAAAGAACAACTCAGAATTATTTATCTTCGGGGTATGAAGTTACATTTTCAATCAATCCTTATCGCTGCTTTAATCACATTTAGCACCAATATCTCTTTTGCTCAAAAAGAAGATTCTCTCATGCTAAGAAGAATATTTGATGACGTTTTGACTAATGGTCAATGCCATGAGAATTTAAGAGAATTGTGCAAAGACATCGGACACAGGCTCACAGCCTCTCCAGAATCATATGAGGCCATTGCGTGGGGAAAAAAGAAATTGGAAGAAATGAAATTGGATAGTGTTTGGTTACAACCAGTTACTGTTCCACACTGGGTAAGAGGAAAAGTGGAAAGGTTGGATTTCAGCAATAAAAACAAACCTCTTCATGTGTCACATTGTACAGCATTAGGAGGATCAGTTGGAACAGATGGTAAAGTTATAGAAGCAGAAGTTATTGAAGTAAAAGATTGGGAAGAATTAGAGGCACTGAGTAATAAACAGGTAAAAGGGAAAATCATTTTCTATAATCGTCCAATGAATCCTGCATTGATATCTACATTCTCGGCTTATGGAGGATGTTCGGGATATAGATTTTACGGAGCAGATAGAGCCTCAAAAAAAGGTGCCGTAGGTGTTATAATTCGTTCCTTGACTCTGAGAGATGATTTAAATCCACACACAGGCTCAATGGGGTACAATGATTCAGTAAAAAAGATTCCCGGAATGGCAATAAGTTCAAAAGACTCGTATATATTGAGCAATATGCTCAAAGAAGATGCTAAAACAAAACTCAAGTTTAAGTTGAGTTGTCAAACTCTTCCTGATACCATTTCATACAATGTAATTGGAGAAATCAAAGGATCTGAAAAACCAGATGAGATTTTATTAGTAGGCGGAAATTTGGATTCATGGGATATTGGAGAGGGAGCGCACGATGATGGTGCAGGTGTGGTGCAAAGTATTGAAGTAATGAGAATGATTACAGCACTGCACTACCAACCCAAAAGAACAGTTAGATGCGTGCTGTATATGAATGAAGAAAATGGTAACATGGGCGGAAAAGGCTATGCTAAATATGCTCAAGAATACAAGGAGAAACATATTCTCGCTTTAGAAACAGATAGAGGAGGATTTTCTCCTAGAGGTTTTAGTGTTCAAGGCACCGATGAGCAGGTTTCTGAAATTCAAAAGTTTAAATCATTATTCGAACCGTATTTTATTCATTACTTCCAAAAAGGTTACGGAGGCGTAGATATTGGACCTCTTAAAGATGGAAAAGTATGTTTAGTAGGCCTTGTACCTGATTCGCAGCGCTACTTTGATTTTCATCATGCGCCAAGCGATGTTTGGGAGAATGTTAATGAACGTGAGTTGGAAATGGGCGCAGGGGCAATTATGTCTTTGATTTACTTAGCAGATAACTACTTTCAGAATTAGACCAACTTTAAAGGTGATTACTTCCACTTAAAGGTCTCTATGAGATGCTGCATATCGGCTTCTATATGCTGAATGCAAGGTTGCAAAGAATCATAATTAGGAACAGATTCAAAATACAATTGGCCAGCAAAATAGTGATTGACACTATCTGTGACAAAAAACAAATAGTTCACAGCAACATCTCCCATTAAACTATAAGCAGTTCCGTAGACATTCTCCTCATAATTAGCAAATTCACGAGGCTGAATACCTGACGCCATTGTATGGTGTTCGTAGACTTTATCATCGGTAAACTTTGATATCTCTGCAAAATTTGAGTCAATAGTAATATAGGTAAAATACACAGTCGCCTTTAAAGTTGGATAATACAAATCTTTAAAACAAGGTGATTTTGCACCAGGTTTATCCATCAAAATAGCACCTTCTGGTTTTTCAAAAACATAGGGACACTCGCTTGCATACAAAGAATACTCCTGAGCAGGCATATCTATTCTAAAATAACCTATGGGCTTTGGAATGGTATTATCCTCTTCAACACACCTAGTAAGAGTTAAAATGCTTAAAACACAAGATATATAGACCATAAACTTCATTACTCTTCTATAACTTCAGTTTCTGGTAAGGTTACTTTAATCTGTTTAATCCTTCTTTTATCCGCAGCTTCCACGGTAAACGTAATTCCCTCAAAATTAACTTTTTCATTTTTCAACAGAATCTTTCCAGCCTGCTCGATACAAAATCCGGCAATAGTATCAGATTCCCCTTTGGCGTCTTCAAATTCCTTACCATCGATTCCGGTAATTCGATAAAGGTCCATTAAAGGTGTCTTTCCTTCAAAGACAAAATTTAAATCATCAATTTGGGTAAAAACAAGGTCTTCTACGTCAAATTCATCTGTAATGTCTCCAACTATTTCTTCTAGCACATCCTCCAAAGTAACAATACCTGATGTTCCTCCGTATTCATCTACCACTAAAGCCAAGTGCTTTTTGGAGGTTTGAAATTCAGTTAATAAATCGTCAAGTTTTTTGTTTTCAGGAATAAACTTTGGTTCGTGCATCAAGTCTTGCCACTTAAAGTCTTCTACATCTAAATAGGCCAATAAATCTTTTACATAAATTACTCCTACTACCGTATCAAATGTATCCTCAAAAATAGGAATCCTCGAATACTTTGAGTTAATAATGTTTTCCCTTAATTCTTTATAAGACTTCGAGACATCAAAAGCTGCAACATCCATTCTCGGAGTCATAATCTGTTTAGCATCTGTGTTACCAAATTTTATAATCCCTTCTAAAATCCTTTTCTCTTCTTCATTGTCTCCCACATTGTTGGTCATGTTAAGTGCATGTTCCAAATGATCCACAGAAATAGTATCCGTTTTTTTCTTAATCTTCCTATCAATTACAGATGTAGAGGAAACCAATAGATAACTTAAAGGACTTGTCACTGTTTTTATTACAGCCATGTAAGGTGCCATAAACTTAGCCAAACCAATATTATATTTCGTAGCGTATACCTTAGGCATTACCTCCCCAAATAGTAATATAACAAATGTGACTAAAACAACCTGCAGTAAAAAACTTGCAGTTTCAGATATATCATCTGACAACCATGCTTGACTTCCATAGGTCGAGACAGCAACAATCGCGACATTCA
>CAJYBK010000244.1 GCA_913064955.1 uncultured Flavobacteriales bacterium | reverse complement strand
TTACTACCGAGATGGTGTGACTATTCATGACGTTTCTAACAAAGGAAATATGGTAGAAGTAGGTAATTACGATACATCTCCTACTTTTTCGGGAGATGGCTTTAACGGATGTTGGGGAGTTTACCCTTGGCTACCTTCTGGAAACATTATCGCTTCAGATATTGAAAACGGACTTCATATACTGAGTGCAACATACACTAGAGGCTGTTACCTTGAAGGGATGGTCACAAATGCTACGACTACTAACCCAATCAACAATGTGGACATTACAATAGTGGGGAACAATGTGGTAAACGCAACAGATGTAATTGGTGAATACGCAACAGGACTAGCAACTGCTGGCACTTATGACATTATCTATTCTCATCCTGCCTATTATGACGATACTGTATTCGGGTTAACCTTATCCAATGGAGTTTTAACAACACAAGACATGGCATTAGTACCAATCGTTCCGGTTGACGTAACCATAAGTATTTCAGAAGGAATTCTGTCTGTGCAGGTACCAGATGTTGAAGTAGCATTAGTAAATGATGACTTTACACATTTAGGAGTTTCTGATAATTCAGGCTTAATCACATTTACCGGAGTCATTCCAGGAGATTATCTGATAACAGTTGGAAAATGGGGATTTGTAACACAATGTAATTCAATCACAGTAGACAATACTTCTTCGACTATCAATGTGAATCTTTTGAGAGGATATTACGATGATTTTACATTTGATTTTAACTGGGTAGTCACAGGAAGTGCTCCTGATGGTGTTTGGGAAAGAGCAGAACCTTTTGGCACTTCCTCAGGACCTAACACTGTTAATCCAGATCAAGACTTCAATGGTGACTGTGGAGATCAAGCATATGTAACCGGTAACTCTAACACACCTGGTGTAGGTGATGATGATGTTGACATTGCTGATGCTATTCTTACCTCTCCAAGCATGGATTTATCAACATACAACAGTCCAATTATCAATGCAAAAATATGGTGGCAAAACTTAGGTGGTTCCGGAAATCCTAATGATACTTTGAAAGTATATATCATCAGTAATGGCACAAGGGTTTTAGCAAAAACTTATGTAGCTAACCAAAGTGATGATACTTGGCAAGATTTAGAATTGAGAATTTCAGATTATGCAGCACCAAGTGCAGATGTTAGTTTCTCACTACACACTGCTGATTGGCAAGCAGATGGAGGACATTTAGTTGAGGCTGGATTAGATGTATTTGAAGTATTAGACGGTATGGACGCTGGTATTTCTACAAGTTTTGAACAAGATGGACTAATTAACATATTTCCTAATCCTAATAATGGTCAATTTACATTACTTTTGACCTCAGAACAACAACTGCAGCACATTAGTATTGTAGATATGTCTGGGAGAGTAGTCTACATGTTAAATGGAAGTCAAAGCCATCATCATGTGAATGGACTTTCTCAAGGTATATACTTTGTTCAAGCGACCATAGACAATAAATTAATTACAAAAAAAATCATTGTTAGATAATGCGTTTAACTTTCATCTTTGGATTGATAATAGCCCTTTTTGCAGCATGCGAAACCGCACCAGAAAATCCTAATACAGAAAAACTTGAAGCCAATTACCTAAAAATAAGTGGCAACACCCAGGGTACGACCTACACCATAACTTATCTAGACGAAGAAGAAAAGGACATGACTACCTCTGTAGATAGCCTTTTGGCAGCCTATGATTTGGAGTTATCTTCTTACGTAGAAAATAGTTTAATCTCACAATTTAACTCTTCATCAGATCATATTTTTGACTTAAAAAAATATGACAATTGTTCTAACTTCAAAGACTGTTACAAAAAGGCGAAAGACGTTTACTACAGCACCAATGGTTCTTTTAACCCAGCACTTTATCCTGTGGTAAACTACTGGGGATTCTTTGACGGATCATCGCAAAAAGACATTTCTGTTTCTGCTATAGATAGTATTCTGCTACTTACCAACTTTGGCGAGGAGTATTTCTCTATTAAAGAATCTTCTTTATCTAAGAAATTCACTAATGCACAATTAGATTTTAACGGTATTGCACAAGGGCATTCAGTGGACATGATAGCCAATTTATTTGATGCTAGAAACATTGACAATTATATGATTGAAATTGGAGGTGAAGTGACTTGCAAAGGCCTTAATCCTGAAGGTCAATTATGGAGTATTGGTGTTGACCAACCCATTGAAAATTCTAAACCAGGTGAAAACTTGCAGTTTATAGCGCAATTAGAAAACATGAGTTTAGCGACTTCTGGAAACTACCGTAAATTTTATGAAATAGATGGAAAGAAGTATTCTCACACTATCAATCCTGTGACAGGAGCGCCTGTTGAACATAACCTGTTGAGTGTAACTGTAATTTCCAAAAACTGCGCAGATGCAGATGCTTACGCTACGGCTTTTATGGTAATGGGATTACTGAATTCGATGAATTTTATAAACAACCACCCAGATCTAGAGTTGAATGCTTACTTCGTGTTTGATGCCAATGGAACAATGAATACTTCCATGACCAAAGGTTTTGAAAAATATATTAAGAAGTAACAGGCGTTTCTGACATGCATTTTTCTTCAGGTCTAGCACCACAAACTGTACAACTCTCTCCTTCTGTATTGATGTAAGGATTATTACTTGCACAAGTACCTGCAAACTCTCCATCTTTCTTTGCCCAGATTTTAATGGCTATTCCTAGCACACCCAATCCTAAAAGTCCTATAGTCAATAAAAATAATTTCATATTACAAAGGTAAATCATTCGAACTTAACAAACAACTTAGGTTTTGTATCAAAAGTGACATAGCGATTTGTACAAATTAAAATTGTATTTCTACATTTGACAATATAAAATTGAAACTATGAAAAAGTGGAATACACCTCTTTCTTTGATTGCTCTAATAAACATCATGGGCTATTTAGGAATACTTGGTTCAGGAGGACATGAAATTGAGAAATTTTTCAAACTACTTTTATATTTTATTATTGCCACTATAATTATCATAATTCTATGTATAATTTATAGAAATAAATGGTTCCAAAAAAATATATTATTCAGTTCAATGGTTTGTTTGATTTTTTGCACACCAATTCCGCTGATATCTTATTATTATATAGAGAGTTATTTTTCTGAAGAACAATCTATTATAAGTCAATCAGGAGGGGAATGTGGTCCAGCTTGTATTTACTATACAACAGAGTATAAAAATGGTGAAGTTTTTAAAAAAGAAATTATATACGAAAACCAATCTTCCAATGTGGTAGTTGAAGAGAGGTATTGGCATAAATTTGAAATGCATGAGGAATTTCGAAAAGACTCAACTTGGATTTACTTTAACAAAGAAGATACTGTAAAAATTGAGTATTTCGAAGATGGAGTTTTAGTGAATACAAGAACATTCTAAAAGTAATAACTATACGAATGTTTTATTGGATCATAAAATTGTGGTAGAATCTATTAGGATGTGTTCAATGAATTTGTACTATATTCGAAGCAAAATAATAACAAAAATATGGCAACTATAAACACCTACCTCAATTTTAACGGTAACTGCGAGAAAGCATTTACATTTTACAAATCTGTTTTCGGTGGAGAATTCACCTTTTTGAGTCATTTTAGTAATATGCCAGAGAGTGATGATTATAAAGTGCCGGAATCGGACAAAAATAAAGTAATGCATGTTGCTCTTCCAATTGGAAGTACTGTCCTTATGGGAAGTGACACAGGCGGAGATTGGGCACCGACATTTGTGCAAGGAAACAACTTTTCAGTATCTATTACCGCAGATAGTAAAGAAGAGGCAGATAAGCTTTTTGGGTTATTAGCAACAGGAGGGAAAATCACAACACCGCTCCATCTTTCTTTTTGGGGAGACTATTTCGGTATGATAACAGACCAATTCGGCATCAACTGGATGATGAGTTTTAACGAACAGGCAAGATAAAATTGAAATAAATGGAATTAACGGAAAATGTTATCATCCAAAAACCGGTAAATGCGGTTTGGAATGCTATTATCGATATTAAAAATTGCTCCAACTTTATTGACGGTATAACTAAAGTGGAAGTCATTGATGAACCAAAAGATACTTTAGTAGGTTTTAAATGGAAAGAAACTCGTGTCATGTTTGGTAAGGAAGCTACTGAAACAATGTGGATTACTGACTATAAAGAAAATGAATTTTACCAAACGAGAGCCGAAAGTCACGGATCTGTTTACGTTTCAAAACTTTCCTTAGAGGAATCGGGTAATCATACAAAATTAACCATGTCATTTTCGGCAGAAGGACAGAAGTTTTTTGTAAAAATAATCTCATTCTGCATGGGCTTTTTATTGAAAGGAACTATGAAGAAAGCAGTGGTTAAAGATTTGAATGATATAAAAACTCATCTAGAATCGAATTAATCAATACTTTAAATTCTATTTATATCTACTAACATGAAAATGCGATTAATTCTTTTGTTGATTTTGGTATCATCCAATTTCATTTTCTGCTACAGTCAAATTATTCACACTGAAAGTTTTACTGTAATTCTTGACACAAACAAAGCAGTGAAAGGCTCCTTTATTCCTGACTTTAAATTCCAAAACCTTAAGAAAAACCTTATCGAGTTTGAGAATACTTCAGATATCTCCTTTAAAATTAAAAAAAGCATCATCACAGTTGCCAATAAATTTGAGCGTTCGAAATATGGCAATGATGTATTTCTGAGCGGAGGATTTTTATATCTGGAGTATAGAAAACTTTTAGAAAACAAATTCGTCCTAGAACCTTTTTCACAATTAAATTGGTCAGAAGCAAGAGGCTTGGCATTTAAATATGCTGGAGGAATT
>CAJYBK010000243.1 GCA_913064955.1 uncultured Flavobacteriales bacterium | reverse complement strand
CAACAAAAATGGGGCTTTCTCTTTCTGACTATGTTGTCACAGAAGCAGGATTTGGTGCAGATTTAGGCGCAGAGAAGTTCTTAAATATCAAATGTGTTTCAGGAGGATTAAAACCTAAAGCATTAGTATTGGTTGCAACCATTAGAGCATTGCGTCACCACGGTGGTGCACCAAAAGAAGAATACAACACTGCAAGTGTAGAAAGAGTAGAAAATGGTTTTGCTAACTTAGAAAAACACATTGAAAACTGTAAGAAATTTGGTTTAAACCCAGTTGTTGCTATTAATGCATTCCCTACGGATAGTCAAGAAGAGATTGAGTTGATTCAATCTAAATGTAAGACACTTGGTGTAAATGCAGTAGTTGCTAAAGGATGGGCACAAGGAGGTGAAGGCATGACGGATCTTGCAGAGGCAGTAGTCAATGAAGTAGAATCTGGTAAAAATGACTTTAAACAACTATACGATTGGAAATTGCCTGTAAAGGAAAAAATTGAAAAGATTGCTAGAGAGATTTATGGCGCTGATGAAGTAGAATTCAGCAAGAAAGCATTAACTGGGCTAAAAACAATTGACGCTTTAGGATTGAATGAACTACCTATTTGCATGGCTAAAACGCAGAAGTCATTCTCTGATGATGATACTTTAATAGGAAGACCAACCAATTTCAATGTCAATGTAAGGGAGTTTGAATTTGCGGCTGGCGCAGGTTTTATCATCCCTATATTAGGCGTTATGATGCGTATGCCAGGTTTGCCGGCAACTCCTGCAAGTGAACATATGAGCATTGATGATAATGGGGTGATCTCAGGATTGTCTTAATTGAAAGAGACAGCCAAATATCAAGGAACAAAAACAACCTTTTCTGAAACTATAAATGTTGAAGACGTAATTTCTATTGAAGCACCTTTACGCATTAGCATCAATGGAGATCCTTTTACAGTCACCATGCGTACACCAGGCAAAGATGAAGACTTAGCGACAGGCCTTCTCTACTCTGAAGATATTATTAAGAAGTTTAGCCAAGTGCAATTTAACTGGAGGAACTCATCCTCAATGGATGAAGTTAATGTTGTTATAGACAAACAAGAATTAAGGGAAGGATTTATGAATGCGCGAAATTTCTTGAGCGTTTCTTCCTGTGGTGTTTGCGGAAAAACTGAATTGCCAGCCATTTCAGGTACAATTAAAAAACACTCTACAACTACTCTAGCGGAAATTGAAGAAGGTTATGCAGTCATGAAAAAACTACAGTACAACTTCAATGAAACAGGTGGTTGCCATGCAGCTGGAATTTTAAACGCTCAAAATGAGTTAATAACCGTTAGAGAAGATATAGGTAGACACAATGCTGTTGACAAGGCAATTGGAAATTTGATTCGAACTGACCAACTAAAAGACGCTAAAGTACTATTGGTTAGCGGTAGAATATCTTATGAAATAATCATCAAAACTTTTCGCGCTAAAATCCCTATAATTGCTGCAGTAAGTTCACCCTCCAGTTTAGCGATAGACTATGCGAAGGAACTAGGAATAACTCTTTACGCATTTTGCAGAAAGGGAAAAATAACACAATATGCCTAACCTCATGAAAAACTACCTTACATTCCTACTACTTCTACTTTCATTTTGGGCATTTACACAGAAGTCAGGCTATAAGGTTTCTATTTTGCAAGACGGGAAGAATATTAAAATTAAGAAGCACGAAGCTACCGTAAACCAAGCACCTTTTGCTTTGGTATATAAGTTTACAGGAAAAAATGACTGGGCTCTGATAGCAGGAAGTAATGACAAAATCACCAACGCGTACCAAGGTGATGTAACTTCACAACTAATTTTTATTTCCAATGCTGAATTTGGTGGCGCTGATGGATACTTCAACGAAGACAAGTCCATAAGAGCATGGAATGGGGATATTGAAACCACAATAATCTACGAAGACGCAACTCATCATAGGTTTGATTCTATTTATACCAAAGGAAAATGGATTTATGGGGTTAGAACTATTGAAAACTTGTCAACTCGTGAATCACCACTTTTAGTGGAGGACTGGCCATCGAAATATTTAATTATTGGAACAGCCAAAACCAAATACAATAATGGTGTAAAGGAAACCACAGGAACTCAATTCTTCAAACTAAATTTCATTAAAGTTGAGAATGAATTCCCATACACCGTAAAGGGTAAAGAGTATATCGAAGAGGGCGAAGCAGAATACCAAGATGGTTGCGAAGGTTGTGGAAATTTAGGTTCTTATAAATTTCTTAGTAACGGAAAAGAAGTAGATTTTTTAAGATCAGGATCTGACACTGGAGGATTTGGCAACTACACTCAAATTGGAGATCAAGTCATTATAATTGAAGGAGAACTAAGCTTTACAATTAGTCCAGATGGCTCTTTTATGACTCATAATAAATACGGCACTATTTATAATTTAGTAAAATAGCAGTTGCTAATTACAGCCTTAAATCAGTAATTTCCCTCGCTTGTTGAATTAGATTTATAATTCTAACTATCTAAGCAAAACTAGAATTTAATTTGGTATTTATTTCTATACAAGGAATATAAATTCAAAAACAATCTTATTTCCCTATTTAATAATTGGAGTAAATCCTGAGTTAACCACCTTTTTTTATACTAAAATTTGCATTTCAGTTCTAATGTTACTAAATTGTTAAGCGAAAGTTAACACAAGCTTTCTTTTATTAATTTAATGTTAACATCAATTGCATAAAACCATCATCAATATTGCCATTATAATAATTATGGTTTCGGGTACTTTTGTTTCTGCTCAAGAAAACAAAATAACTTGGAACAATAGTATTGGCGGATCTAAGATGGACATCGCAAATGATTTGGTACAAGATGCTGAAAACTCCATTTATACGGTTGGTTATAGTTACTCTAACGATGGTAACTTTAATTCCAATTTCGGTTGGGAAGATGCCAAAATAATTAAAACTAGTTCTAACGGGTTTATTGAATGGGAAAGAAGTATCGGTGGTTCTGATGCTGATGTCTTTACGTCAATTGCGTTGGACAATAATTTTATAATTTCTGCAGGTTGGTCTGCAAGTGAAGACGCTGGAAATTTCTCAACTATTGGCTCTGAAGATGGACTCGTAACAAAACATGATTTAAATGGTAATCTGATTTGGACCAAATCTTTTGGAGGTAATTCATCGGATCGAATTAACAAAGTTATCAAATTAGAACAAGGAGGTTATGTTTTAGCAGGCTACACCTACTCTACTAATTTAGTCAACTGCAATAATCGTGGAATGACAGATTTCTGGCTAATCAAATTAGACGAGCAAGGAGAAATGATTTGGCAACACACCTATGGCGGATCTGACGATGACTTTGCAGTAGATGTTATTGAGACTAAAAATGGAGACTTAGTTATTGTCGGGAATTCAAACTCCATTGACTATGATGTAGCCGGTAATTATGGAGAATGGGATGCCTGGGCTTTACGCACCTCTTCAAATGGAGAAATTATATGGCAACAGAATTTCGGCAATATTGGTAATGATGAAGTTGCATCTGTTATAGAATTGAACAATAATAATATTTTGCTAGCGGGAAATAGTTTCTCAATTGATGGTAACTCACTTGGCAAATCAGATGGCTGGTTAGTTTTCTTATCTGAACAAGGCAATCTACTAAACGAGTCAAAGTTTGGAGGAAAAGAAAATGATTACATATACAGTGCTTCGATAAACGGATCAAATGAAGTGCTGCTAAGCGGACAAACATACTCTCAAGACAATGGAATTGACAACTATTCAGGGAATGGAGATGGTTGGTTACTCAACATAGATTATACTGGTAATTTAATCTGGCAGGATGCAATTGGAGGTGAAGAGATTGACGATATTCAAACAGCTATAATATCCAATACAGGTTCTATACTCACAGTAGGGAGTAGTAAATCTAAAACGGGTCATGTTAATGGAAATAGTGGAAGTTGGGATTTTTGGATGACAGAGTTTAATGGACAACAACTAAGTATTCTTGAAAATGATGTGCTATTATTCCCTAATCCTTCATCAACTAATTTGAACTATGTCTTAGACAAAGACTTTACAGGAGAAGTGTCCGTAATTGATGTTACAGGGAAAATTATTTATGTAGAAAGTATTTACAACCTTTTTAAAGGTCAAATTGACGTTTCGGAATTCCCTAAGGGAATATACATCTTGCAATGCATTAACGAAAGTGGTGCAATAAGCAAACGTTTTGTTAAACAATAATTATTGAAAATACTTCACTTTCACTTTTGTTATTTCTGCATTAGCATCTGCATTATAAATTTTGAGACGTACTTTCCCTTCTTTTAAGTACTCCATAGGATCATATCTAAAACTATAATGTCCTATTTGCTTTTCTCCAAAATCACTGTGTGCAAAATGTAAAAGATATGGTTCATGCAGATAGTAATACTGACCTGATGTGTCTTCAATATGTAAACTTACTTTTGCATCAGTTTCTTCCGGAAAGCTACTTTCTATAAAAACAATAATATTGTTGACCTTTTTGAAGTTGTTTATCGAATCGGTGGAAACCTCAAGCAAGGTTACATCTTGTCTTGCAAATGACTTTTCCATTTTCACTTCAACTGAATCTGCTATGGTTAAGTGCTCGTAATCATATGGCTCTGCCCAAACTAAACCTTGATACTTCTCATCCGTTTTAAGAAATACTTTCCAATACTTATCCTTGTCCATTTCTATCCAATGTAATATATACTTATTGTATTGATAGGACTGAATAAGATTTACTGGAATTAGAGCGGCACTAATAATTAATAAAATGAAACTTTGCCATTTCTTTAATTGACTTAGTAAGATAGCAAAAGGAATAAAAATTAAAC
>CAJYBK010000242.1 GCA_913064955.1 uncultured Flavobacteriales bacterium | reverse complement strand
TGATTGGGCAAACTGTCAATACCAATGCAAGTTGGATGGGTGAGTTGTTGGATGCTAATGGTATACAAGTGATTCAGTCTATTGCTATATCGGACACAAAGGACGCTATTCTAGATGCCATTGACAAAGCTGGAAAAGTTGCGGATGTCGTTTTAATAACTGGTGGATTAGGTCCAACTAAGGATGATATTACAAAACATACTTTGTGTGAGTATTTCGGTTCAAAACTAGTGCTAAATCAAGATGTGTTGAAAAGCATAGAAAAGTATTTTACAGCTAGGGGACGAAAAATGCTTCAAGTGAATGAAGACCAAGCTTTATTGCCGGATAATTGTACTGTTTTGGTTAATATTAAAGGTACAGCTTGTGGTATGTGGTTTGAAAAGGACGGTGTTATTTACGTTAGTATGCCAGGTGTTCCTTATGAAATGCACTATTTAATGGAGGCAGAAGTAATGCCAAGGTTACAAGAAATAAATCAATACAATATCTATCATTCTACTGTCAAAACTATTGGAATAGGAGAGTCTTTTTTAGCAGTGTAAAATGAGGATTGGGAAACAAGGGTACTTAATGATGGCTTGAAATTGGCTCATGTTCCTTCACCGGGAATAGTAAAATTAAGAATCTCATCTTTTGGTAAAACAGATAAAGAGAATAGAGTAGCGGTAGAATCTTATGTAAAGGAACTTAGAGAGTTAGTTCCTGAATATATTTTTGGTGAAAACAAAGATGAGTTAGCTCAAATCGTAGGAGAATTATTAATTGAGCAGAAAAAAACAGTTGGTGTTTGTGAAAGTTGTACAGGTGGTTACTTGTCACATTTGCTAACATCTATTTCTGGAAGTTCAAGTTATTATAATGGTAGCGTTGTTTGTTACACAAACCATCTTAAAAATAAATTACTTAATGTATCGAAGGATACACTTGCTGGTAAAGGTGCTGTTAGCGAAGAGGTGGTAGTTGAAATGGTGCGAGGCGGGCTTGATACCTTGGAGGTGGATTATGCGATTGCTATTTCTGGAGTGGCTGGCCCAAATGGAGGGACGGATTTAAAACCGGTTGGAATGGTATGTATAGCGGTAGGTAACAGAGCTGAAATTAAATCTTTTACATTTCAATTTGGCAATGATCGTAGTAGGAATATCTCGATGTCTGCGATTTATGCATTGAATGAATTACGTAAAATGCTAATTAGCACCAATTAAACGCAACTAATTCGATTGAAATTCGTTAATAGTAAGTTAGTGAAATAAAAACATTTGAAGATTCAGATAATCATATTACTATTAGCAGTTCTTCCAATTGCTATTTGGGGTCAATCTCCTGAAGTCAATTGCGTGAGTGTCGCTCCGAACGGTAATGTGACGGTCAATTGGACGGCCAATACCAATCTGGGGTCATTGTTTGTACAGTACAATATTTATTCAGATGCGTCAGGAGTATATACTCAGGTAGGAACGGAACCGAACGTAGCATCATCTGTCTTTATACATCCAGGAGCAGGGGCCAATCTTGGTCCAGTATCTTATTACGTGACCGTGGTTTATTTTGATGGTTCTAATAACATTGAACTACCTGCTATTGATACTTTGTCAACTATTTATTTATCGGTTAATAATCCTGGCAATGGAACAGCTAATTTAAATTGGAATGATATTTCAAATCCAATCAACTCAAATAATGGTACTTATTATTACGTTCAAAGAGAAATTCCTGCAGGATCTGGTATTTGGACTACCGTAGATTCTGTTGATATTTCGGGACCGAACAGTTATATAGATACTATTGAATTGTGTAGCGCGAATGTGAATTATCAAGTATATCTTAATAATAGTGCAGGATGTCAAAGTTTGTCAAGTATAGATGGAGACTTATTCCAAGATCTTGTTCCCCCTCAAACTCCTGATTTTAATTATATCACAGTAGACTCTGTTTTAGGTACTGCTGTTTTGGACTGGAACCCTAGTGCATCTTTGGATGCGCAGGCCTACATTATTTTACAAAATATCAATGGAGGTTGGGTAATAATTGATACCATATATGGATACAATAATACACATTACATAAACCCAGCATCTAATGCCTCACTTCTAGGAGAAACATACGCCATAGCAGCATTTGATAGTTGTTGGAATGGTAATCCTCCCGCTCCTAATACTAGTTCATTGGGTGTGCCTCATAAAACACTATTTGCCCAGAATACATATAGTGTTTGCGCTGTGGATGTGTCTTTAAAATGGAATAGTTATATAAACTGGGACACGGGCGTAGCTAAATATGAAGTTTTGAAATCAATTGAAGGTGGGCCTTATACAATAATTAATACTATAACAACAGGTGATACAGTATATACAGATGCTTCGTTGAATTATTTGACGAATTATTGTTACTTAATTAGGGCTATTAGCGGTGATTTGCAAGATAGTGCTATTTCAAATATTTCATGCAGGTACACTAACCAGCCTCCTTCTCCTAATTTTGCGTATCTGAAAAGTGTAACTGTTCAAGATGAAATGATTAAAGTGTTGTTACATCCTGATATTGTAGGAATAACAAGAGAAATTGAATTATTTAGGAGTTACGATGGTGTAAACTTTGAGAGCATTGGAGTAGAATCCAGTGTTAGCGCTTCAATGACAATAATTGATGAAGAAACTAATCCGACTGAAGAAGTAGCCTATTATAAGTATATCGCAAGAGATAGTTGTTTTAACGATATACATACATCCAATGTTTCTAATAATATAGTGCTTTCCGTTGATGCTAATTCCCAGTCTATGGTCAATCTATTGCAGTGGAATGCTTACAAAAACTGGAATGGCAATTTAATCGGTTATAATGTATACAGATCTATCAATGGTGTTTTTAATACTTCTCCTCTGGTAATGTTACCTCCATCTCAGCTGTATTTTGAAGATGATGTAACTTCTCTTATAGGCACCAATGCCGATGGTTTATTTTGCTATTATATTGAAGCGGTAGAATCCACTAATTCTTTTGGCCTGAATGAGAAATCATTAAGTAATGAAGGTTGTGATGAACAGGAACCTTTGGTTTTTATTCCTAATGCAATGGTTTTGGGAGGTTATAACGACAATTGGAAACCAGTGATTAATATGGTTGATGTTAATTCATATACAGTTAGAGTATATACTAGATTTGGGGAGGTGATTTTTGAATCAACTATTACATCCGATTCTTGGGATGGCACCTATAAAAATAAAGAAGTTATGTTGGGCGTGTACGTATATCAAGTAACGTTTGAAGCGGGGGATAACAGTTATCATGACATTAGAGGTACCGTGACCGTTATCAAGTAAACAATTTAAGGTTCTGTTTTTCGATACTTGAAATAAGTTAAAAGTGCAACCACTCCGATAAGGAGCATTACCAAAATTTTTGAAATAAAGATAACGTCTATTTGATGAGTTTTTTCGTCTACGATAGCTGCTATGTTTTGATCTTGACCAAAATTAGAAGCAGAAAGAAGAATAAGTAAAAGGAATAGTAAATTTTTTTTCATGCCGTTAATTTAACGCTACAAAGTTGAGAAAAAGGACTTCAACTTTTATTAACTTTTGATGAATAGAAGGTTACGCTATACGAATAGTAGGAATTTTTAGGTTTAAAGTAGATTTAATTTTTGTGTTAAATCATCTTTATAAGCCTTTCCTATGTTGATTTGCTTATTGTTGATCACGATATAATTGTCCTCAATAGATTCAATTTTGTCTATTCTAACAATAAATGAGCGATGTACTCTCACGAAGTCTTCAGATGAAAGTTTAGATATAATATCTTTCATTGTAGACAATATAGTATACTTCTGACCATTGGCAGTAAAAATGCGCATATAGTTACCTAAAGCCTCTATGTAAAGAACATCTTCTGTGTTGATCTGTACCAACTTAGAATCTGCTTTGATAAAGATGGTTTTGTCCTGAGAAGTGATGCTTGCTCTATTTCCTTCAAATACTTTGTATGCTTTATCAACAGCCTTCATGAATCTGGCTAGTGAAATAGGTTTGTGCAAGAAATCTGTAATGTCATATTCATAAGATTCCAATGCGTATTTCTCATGAGCAGTGACAAGAATAATTTGAGGTAGCGGACTTAAAGTTCTCATCATTTCTAGACCATTCATTTTTGGCATCTCGATATCCAAAAACACTAAATCAATGTGATCTTCTTTGATAACTTTAAAGGCCTCTACAGCATCAGAGCAAGTCGCAATTAACTCTAAAGTATCTGTTTCTTCAATTAAATCTTCAATTACGCTTCTCGACAAATCATCATCATCAACTACAATACATCTCATGCCTTTATTCTTTGGGGGTTAAAAATTTAAACCTTTTAGTTCTATCAAAATTAACATAATTTCTTTTTCTACCACTTTAACTTTTGAATTTATTTCTTGTTCGTTGGCATTTACTTCATCTAGTTGCTCCAAATAAACTATTTCTCCTTCAATAGTAGTTACTCCCATGTAACCTAAATTACCTTTAATTTTATGAGCAATTTTCTTTAGTTCTGTCCAGTTTTTGGAGTCATTATGTTCATTAAGCAGTTTTAAATCTATTGGAATGTTTTTTAAAAACATGTCCACGTATTTTTTAAGTTTAACTGGATTATTCCGAGTTAGCGTTTTAAGATTTTCGAGATTAATTAATTGAGTAGATTCATTTTTAGAAATCGCCTCTGGTTGAGTTGATTCGATTCTCATATTGAGTACCATTCTTATTTTCTGATTGAGAACATTTAAGTTAACAGGTTTAGAAATGGAGTCGTTCATGCCTGCATAGAGGCACTTCTCTGCCACTCCGTCTAATACATGAGCTGTCATTGCTATAATTGGGATATTCCTTTTGCGTTCCGGGAAGTCAGTCGAA
>CAJYBK010000241.1 GCA_913064955.1 uncultured Flavobacteriales bacterium | reverse complement strand
ATGCACAAGACACCCTAAGTGAGTGCTATATCAGAACACAAGGATTCGAGTCATGTTCACTATCCTACTTCGGAGAAATGATTACGCATCCAGGATTCAAAGCAGGTATCAATTATCAGATTAATTCTTGGATCAATCCCAAAGAGCGGAAATCCCAAAAGAAGGATCATTACATTTTCAATGTAAAGTCGATTCTTCTTGGAGGCAGTTTAGGAGCATTCTCTCACAATCGATACCAATCGGGGTATTTTACTATTCTCGAGCCTAAGTTCAGAACAGAGAACATGAACGGTTTTTTTTGGGAACTTGGACTTGGGGGGGGATACTTAAGAACAATAACTCCTTCCGTATATGTTGAAAATGGCAATCTATCTAAAAAGAACTTTCACAATGATTAAACCTGATGCGGTTGAATCTAAAAACATCGGAAACATCTTGCAAATGATTACAGACGCAGGTTTTTCTATCAAAGCAATGAAATTGACTCAACTAACTACTGAGCAAGCAAAAAAATTCTATGAAGTACATGCTGAGCGTCCATTTTACATGGAATTAGTTGAGTACATGACTTCAGGACAAATTGTTGCAGCAATTCTTGAAAAAGATAATGCTATGGCTGATTTCAGAACACTTATTGGTGCAACTGACCCTGCAGATGCTGCTGAAGGAACAATTCGTTCTAAATATGCAGAGTCTAAAGCAAAAAATGCTGTTCACGGAAGTGATAGCGATGAAAATGCTGCAATTGAATGCGCTTTTCACTTTTCAGATGCTGAGATTGTTGGATAATTCCAAACTTTAAAGTTTTATTTAAAAGCCATTGCATATCTATGTGATGGCTTTTATTTTTGCAACTAATTAATACCAGAAATTCATGAAACTTAATTACAAAAGAGAAGGAGAAGGAGAGCCACTAATAATCGTTCATGGACTTTTTGGAAATTTGGACAATTGGCAAACTTTGGGAAAAAAGTTTGCCGAGACATTTGACACCATAATTGTAGATCAAAGAAATCATGGACATTCTCCGCATAGCGATACTTTTAACTATGACGTAATGGCGGAAGATTTATATGAATTGATTATAGATTTACAACTAACAAAAGTCAATATTATTGGTCACTCAATGGGCGGCAAAGCCACCATGAGATTGGCCCAGTTGCACCCAGATGTATTAGAAAAAATCATTATTGTTGATATAGGTCCCAAAGGCTACCCGTTACATCATGATGCGATACTTGAAGGGCTTCATGCTATTAATTTTGAGGAAGTAAAAACAAGAGGCGCAGCAGACAAAGTTATTTCTAATTACATTGACGCTCCTGATGTGAAAATGTTTTTATTGAAGAATCTTTATTGGAAAGAAAAAGGGCAATTAGCATGGCGAATCAATCTACCCGTCATAACAGACAGCATGGAAACAATTGTAGGTCCACTACCTAAAGATATTGTAGGAACACCAACCTTATTCATTAGAGGTGAGAAATCAAACTATATTGTAGATGATGACTATAACGCCATTTTCAATCAATTTATCAACTCCGATATTGAAACAATTTACAACGCTGGACATTGGATTCATGCAGAAAATCCTTTTGATTTTTATCAATTAGTTATTGATTTTTTATAATTTTATAATCTGATTAATGACATCCTATAGAAAAGGTGATTTCTAAACCGTTGACAAGTAAATAAACTTCCATAAGATGCGTAAAAACATCATTTTTATCGTTTTAACATTATTCTCGATACACCTTAATTCACAAGCCATTTTTATTAATGAAATTCACTATGATGATGGCTCTGGTGACATTAACGAAGGAGTCGAAGTTCTTGCGCCTGCTGGGACTGATTTGGATTGTTATCAAATTGAGGTCTACAATGGCTCTGGAGGAGCACTATATGGCACCTATTTACTAGGCTCATCTGTCGCTCCAGATGAAGGATGTGGATACGGTACGGTATGGATCGGAATCTCCGGACTACAAAATGGGTCTCCTGATGGTGTCGCATTAGTTTATAACCCTTCTTTAGCAGGTTGTTCTGGAGGCGGAGCATTAAATGTTGTTCAATTTATTAGTTACGAAGGTTCCTTTGTTGCTAGTTCAGGTTCTGCATCAGGACAAACCTCCGTGGACATTGGTGTCAACGAAACCAATTCAACTTCAGTTGGCACATCTTTACAACTCACTGGAGCAGGAACAACATATTCCGATTTCACTTGGGCTACTTCTTCGTCTAACTCAATGGCTTCAATCAATGCAGGACAAAATTTATGCGTTGCAACTTTGCCTTCTGATGTAACTTATGAAACTAGTGAACCTTCTTCAACAATGCTTAGTTTATCTTGGAATGCGCCTCTCTCTTGTTCAGATGAGATAGTAGTTATTGCAAGTTTATCGAGTACTTTTACTAACGCACCTAGTGGAGACGGCTCAACTTATTTAGCTGATGCTAATTTCGGCTCGGGAACGGACCTAGGCGGAGGTGAATATGTGGTTTATAAAGGTTCTGCATCTTCTTTCAACCTTCTTTCGCTAGCGAATGATACGGAATATTGCCTTAAAATTTACAATAGATGCGGGACTAATTGGTCAACTGGTGTTGTTATTTGCGGAACCCCAGATAATTTCACAACTGAATTAACAGTTTTAGCTTATAATATTTTAAACTACCCTGGCTCTACGTCTTATCGAGATTCCTCTTTTAGAAAAATAGTTCATTTTGTTAATCCTGATATTATTGTTTGCAACGAAGTGATTACATCTACGGGTTGGTCAAATCTATTAAATGCCGTAAATACATTCGGCATAACTAATTATAGTATAGCACCATTTGTAGACGGGCCCGACACGGACAATGCATTAATGTATAAAAATGATATTTTAAACTTTACAGGCCAAACTCAAATAACGACTGCGCTCAGAAACATTACTGATTACACGTTGTCATGGCCAAACAATAGCGGCACGACTTCAACCCTTGACATTTTCTCATTGCATCTTAAAGCAGGAAACACTGCAATTGATGAAGGAAAGAGAGACCTAGAATGCCAAAATCTTTCTACATATTTAGACGCAATGCCGGCAAATTCTAATATAATTGTAGGAGGAGATTTTAACTTTTATGATGATGCTGAGCCTGGTTATTCCGAACTGACTGCATCAGGCACTCAAGTATTATACGATCCAATTGATGCTGGTGGCGCATGGCAAAACAATGCTGCTTTTGCAAATATTCACACCCAATCAACTAGATCTGCTGCCAACCCCGGAATCGCTGGTGGCTCTACCGGAGGCATGGATGATAGATTCGATTTTCTTTTCATTAACAAATTTGTCGATGAAGGAAGAAACGGTGTTTATTATGTCAATAACTCCTATGACAATATCGGAAACGATGGTAATAAATTTAACTTCTCAATAATTGAGAACTTACCTAATACTGACGTTCCAGATTCTATAAGAGATGCGCTCTTTCAGATGTCTGACCATTTGCCTATTATATTAAAAATAAAAATTGATTATTCGGACCCTCTTACCTTACCAGTTGAACTCATTAGCCAGAGTGCTGTTCGAAATAATGACAAAGTTGAAGTTTCTTGGTCTACCGCTTCAGAACTGAATTGTGACTATTTTAACATCCAAAGAAGTGTAAATGCGACAGATTTTGAAACGATTGGCTCAGTTAGAAGTTCTGGAAATAGTAATTTTACCAAATCTTATTTTTTTACCGACTCAAAACCAACTAGATCAAAATGCTATTATAGGATTAAAGAAGTTGATTTTGACAACAAAAAAAACAACTTCAAAACTCTATCTGTTCAATCTATTGAAGACTTTTCAGAGATAGTAATATATCCTAATCCTTCTAGTCTCAACTTTTTTAACATTCGTGCTTTAAATATTGAAATTGGTAATTATTGGCTGGACGTACTTGACCTTTCAGGGAAATTAATCCACCATGAGATGCTATATATTTCAGGTGATTTTGTAGAATTAAAAAAGGAAATAAACGATTTAAAATCTCAAATATATCATATTTCACTTTACAACGAGAATGTGAAATTTGACACGAAATTTATCAAAATGTAAATTATTGAACAATGAATTTCACTACTTCCGACCCTCTATCAGTAGCAACCTTTGCCAAGTAAATCCCTGAAGACATCCACGGAAGTTGATTAACTAAACCTCCATTTGTCAAAACAGTAATTTGCTTACCGCTTAAATCAAAAATGGTAATATCTACTTGCTCTACAGATTCCTTAAATTTAAGATTCAACGTATTGTCAAGTGAATTATAAAAAGCATTGCTCACTAAGTTAGTGTATTCAGAAACTCCTACCGTTCCTTCCACCACCATTTCCATATAAACAGGCAAGTGATCACTGTTGTAAAATAATGCATTAGCGATCTCTTGAGGAACAGCCGAATTGGTTCCGCTATTAATATTGGAGTTAAAGTGATTACCGTCATTTCCAATCGATGTATAACTACCTGTTAAATAGGTTAATCTTTGATTGCCTTGAATGATATCGTCTGTTGCAAAAATAATATCAAACCTATCGTCTAATCCTCCCGATGAGCCACCGGCAAACCCTCCTGAAGAAGACCTGGTAGACTGTGTATGAATATTTGCGTAAAAAGAATTATTATTCCAACCTCCCAATTGATTTATTGGATCATTGAAAGTAACATTACCAACTCCTAAAATAGTCTGACAAGCTAGTTCAGAACTAGAATACATATTAAAGTCTCCACCCAAAACTAGATTTCCGCTTCTATTTAAATTATCCAAGTAACTTTTAAATTGTTGCGTCTCAAGTGTTCTTCTATCTTCATCCGACTGAAAAGAACCCGCTTTTAAGTGACAACCATAAGCCCAAAGATGAACAGTATCTGTGGAAGCATTCATATTGGGCTCCTTATAATACAGATGGTACTCGCTTATATCCCTTAAGTCTGTTGTAATTT
>CAJYBK010000240.1 GCA_913064955.1 uncultured Flavobacteriales bacterium | reverse complement strand
ATAGTCCCCATCAGAAAATGTTTCAATGATTTGTAAAATTACTTTTTGATTTTCCGATTGCGAATTTTCGTTTTTGAATGTGTAAATTTTCAGTTTACTAATAGAAGAATAAAGTGACATCAAGCCAAAAAGAAGAATGAAGGAACTTATTCCATAATGAATAATAGAAGGTCCGTGAAAATTCCCAAATAGTTTGAAATGAAAGTTAATCAACCATAAAAGACCGATTGAAATTATTGCCGTGGAAAGCAGTGAAAATTTGATAGTTTTCCAACGCTTTGAAACATATATTTCTTTCTTAAATTCTAGATTTGTCATAGGATGAAACCTAACGATTCTTATATGGCAAGTATGGCAGTAAAATGCACTGCAATTTCATCCCGATGGCTATCGGGATTGCACATAGCCAAATTTACGATTTTGTTTTTAATTTTTTTGGTATAAAAGCCAAATTGTAAATTTGGCGGGGTAGGTAGGTAACGCTGAACCTTCTTAACCTACTAAGCGCCATATTTGATATATAAACTGTTGTACTTTGTTTTTATTTTTCATAAGTAAACATTGTTCTTCTGATACTTTCTGTTTCCAAATACTTGTATTCAACTGATTCAAGAAGCCCAATTTCATCATAAATCCATCTTACTGATCGTTTTTCAGGGTATATTCTTTCAACTTCTCTGTTTAAGCTATCGTAAATCGACTTCACAATTGATATTACTTTATTACTAGAGTCAAATGTTGTCCAAGTTTTAGTGTTACCATGATATGTAACAGAGGTAGAGTCTAATAGTCGAGATTCTCTAAAATTTAAAACTGTTGTTAATCTCTCTTCATCATCATATCTGTATTCTGTTGACTCTACTTTGAATTTTTCACCAGTGCTTACAATAAAACTTGAATCAGCCTTAGTTTTTCTCTCTTCAATTAAAAGGTTATGATCATAAATATAGGTTACTTCCATAGGTTTAGAACCTGGACTATCAAAGTATTCTCGTTCTACAATCAAATTATCATCGTAGTAACTTTTTATAAAAGTCATAGTCACAGAAGAATCTAG
Organism: uncultured Flavobacteriales bacterium; assembly: GCA_913064955.1. Lineage (GTDB taxonomy): Bacteria > Bacteroidota > Bacteroidia > Flavobacteriales_D > Parvicellaceae > Parvicella. Next base: position 3,957 of record CAJYBK010000240.1, on the reverse strand, counting down.
AGTTGGTTCATAACATGACATTACTGACTCTATTAAATTTCCGTTTTCATCATATTTAAATTCCCTTTTTCCAAAATCACCATGGATTAAAATGTCATTAGTGTCCAAAACATCGGCAGGAAAGTGATAGTAATGGGGAAGTCCCTGAATATTGAAGTAAACGGTTCTTCCTTTTTCTTCACTATGCCACTCCGTGCAACTGATAATATTTTGTTCAATGATTACACTTGGTTCAATTCTATCAATCATTTCTTGACCAAATGAACAGGTAGTGGTAAACAAGATTATGTATAAAATTATTCTTTGCAATTAATGAAGTACAACATTTGGATAAACACCAGTACTGGTGTTTATACCATTCATGTGTTGATTGGTTTATCCAAATTTAAAAATAAAGGAAGTAGTATCTATAATAATAAGCAAAAAAAAGCCGCATCATTTATTTGATGCGGCTTTTAAAGATTGAATGTTTAATCTTATTTTCCGTTCACTGGTCCAGCAGGTGCTTTTTCAGGAGTTGCTTCAGCAGCAGGGTTAAGGATTTCTCCTTTAATTCTAACTACAGCATTTGGAGAGTTAGTTGCGTTTGAAGTAATCGTAACAGATTTGTTAATCAAACCAATTCTTTTAGTATCATACTTTACTTTGATAGAAGCAGATGCACCTGGAGCGATAGGCTCTTTTGGCCATTGTGGTACTGTACATCCACATGATCCTTTTGCATTGGAAATAGTTAATGGAGAAGTTCCTGTATTTTTGAATACAAACTCACATTCACCATTTGCGTGTTGTTCGATTTTTCCATAATCATGCACTTCTTTTTCAAAAGTGATTTCTGCACCGCCAATTGCAGTTCCTTGAGCGCTTACATTAATAGCAAATGCTGCCATTAACATTAATCCGAAAGTAAAAATTGCCTTTTTCATTTTATTTATTTTTTAGGTTAACTAATTTTTTCTAAAACAAATGTATTTCTTTTTTCTATGTGTTATATTTCTTTAACAATTCGTTAACACATTTGTTTTTTCTGTCGCAAAGTATGTTTCAAAAAAGATGCCAAAAATTAATCTATAAATTTCGTCAATTTCAAAATAAAAATTATCTTCGAAGTGAAAATTAATAAAACCAGTAGTATGACATTTTACGAGGAAGTTAGAAGTTTCTTTCAGAAGTATGACCCTGCAAGAATTAGATTAGCAAAGAAAATTGCTTCAGCATATAAAACTCCAAAATCGCAGAAAGCAGTGATGAGAAGACTTAAAGAGGTATATGCTGCAGGCGGTCCAAGTAAGTTTGATTTCGCTGCAGGTAAAACTGTTGCTCCAAAAATGGAAGCAAAAGTGGAAGAAGTAGTAGAGCAATTAGGGGAAGAGGTTTCTGAACAAGTGGAAGAAATTAAAGATATAGAAGGTAACGATGGTCTGGAAGAAATAACCGGATAATTAAAATTTACACCTTTAAGAAAGTATTATAAACCATCTGTCATTGACAGGTGGTTTTTTGTTTTCTTTGTATAAATTATAGAACAGTTATGAAATTTATATGCTTAATAATAGTTGGAATTCTAGTACTTTCTGCTTGTACGACAAATGAAGATGAAACTTCAGTTGCCGTTGAGAAGACAGAGCAGTCAGAAGTAAAAGGTGATACTACCTATCCTCAATTCATTAGCAATAACAAAATCAAATCTATTCAAGCAAAAGGATATGCCTACAAGTTTGGAGAACCAGATGGTGATGGTAGTATTTTGTATGAAGTAAACTACAATGAAGCAGGCTTTACATTGGATTCTATCATATATCAAGGCAACAAAGCCATTGCCACTTTAAGTAATGAGTATAATGAAAACAATGACCTTTTGGTTTCAGTAATCAAGGATAGTTTGGGTAATGTGCAACAAAAGGTAGAAAGAACTTATGATGCCAAAGGGAATGTTTTAACATTTCAATTAAAGCAAGGCGAAAGCACAGTTTACAGTCAAAAAATGACCTATGATGGTGATAAAATCACAAAAATCGTGGAATTTGATGAAATTGGTAACCCAAGAATTGTAACCAACTATACTTACAATCATAGCGGTAAACTAATTACCAATTCAGAAACAGATGAAAATGGTTTACAATTAAAGAAAACTTCATTGGTCTATGATAAGGATGGGAATAATTCTGTTCAAACAATATATAATTCCCTAGGGCAAGTTTCAGAAAAGAATTTCTTAAAGGAGTATGATGCAAATGGAAATGCCAAATTGATTGAGAAATACAACGCTAATGACAGTCTTGTTGTAACCTATCAATATGATTACAATGAAAAAGGCGAAGAGATCAAAAGTGTTATTTATGATGGAGTAGGACAGATAATTAGACAAAGTATGTCTTCATTTGATCAAAAAGGTAACCAAATAGGTTATGAGATTTATGAAGGAGGAAAAGGATTTGTCGGAAAGGATCAAATAACCTACAACGATAAGAATCAAGAAATTCAATTAATTGTTTTTGATAAAAATGACAGCCAAATAAAAAGAAAAACGACCATTTATAATGACAAGGATTTAAAGCAAGAAGTAGTAAATTATAATAAAGTAGATGAGCCTGTATTTAGAATCACCTTCGATTATATCTACTCTGATACTAAGTTGTAAATTTATTATTGTGTTTTTTCAAAATAATATAAATTAGCTACTTGAAAATATTTCTAGTCATATTATTATCAGTCATTCAGATTGTAGGCCTTTGTCAAGATTCCTTTCAAACCGTTATGGAAGCAGGGGAAGGAAAGGTGACTGTTAATTATAGGAATTCATCAAATTTTATTGAAATTGATAAAGAAGGTCGATTGTCCGGTTTGGAATATGATCTTTTGGAAGACTTTTTTAAATGGACTGAAACTAAATACGATGTTGTGCTGGAAAGGACTTATGTCCAGCAGCCTAGTTTTTCAGAATTATACGATGGAATTAAGAATTCAGAAGAAAATGGTGTTTTTGGAGCTTGTTCTTTTAGTATCACAAAAGAAAGATTAAAAGAAGTTAAATTCTCACCAGCATATATGCCAGATATAGAGGTGATGATTTCAAGTGATAATTTACCTATTTTAAAGGATACTAGTGAATTTGTCTCTTTATTTAAAAACGCCACTGGAGTAACTGTTAAAGGCAGCACATTCGAACAAGACGTTTTAAGTCTACAAGCATTAAGCAATATTAATGTGGAGTATGTAGAAACAGCTGAGAAAGTTATAGAAGCGGTTCAATCTAGTTTAAGTTATTATGGTTTTGCGGAATTACCTAATTACTTTTCTTTGTATCAAAAGGGAATCAAGTTAAATAGACAAAATTTATTTATTGTTCAAAGAGAAGGATATGGTATTATTTACCCACTTAATAGTGATTGGAATGAACCATTTTGGGAATACTTTTCTGAAGAAAGCAACCAAAATAGAATCAAAGAAATACTTCAAAAGTATTTTGGTTTAGAGTTAATTAACTTTATTAATGAAATTCAAGCATCTTCCGAAGCGCAGAAAAAACTATTGATGCTTAGCAAGGAAAATGAATTAGAAACATTGCTAGCAGATAACTTGCAGTTGTCTCTCACTAACGAAAAAGTAGACAATGAAAAGAACAAGGCGGAAAGAGCCATGTTGGAAAATAAAGAGAAAACACTAGAACTTTTCATCGTTTTTGGAGTTTTGTCTTTTTTAATAATTCTAGCGGTTGTGGCCTATGCATACTATCTTAAAAATAAGGATCACAAAATAATTGTAGCACAAAGGAAAGAGGTAGAAATCCAAAAAGATATTGTAGTAGAGAAACATCGCTTGATAACTGATAGCATACACTATGCTAAAACAATACAAAATGCCATGTTACAAGGTGAGAATCATGTAAATCCCAACCTTCCTGATCATTTTGTGTTTTTTCAACCTAAAGACGTTGTTAGTGGAGATTTTTATTGG
>CAJYBK010000239.1 GCA_913064955.1 uncultured Flavobacteriales bacterium | reverse complement strand
TGGTATACTAAAAAGTGTTACTCTAAATTCTATAACTTTTGAAGATCAATATGACACAGCAAATGGTGGTTCATTTAGCAATTCTACTAGTGAAACATTCACTTCTGCTTCAAAATTTCTCCCTGAATTAAATGCTGGAATACTCTATTACTTTACAAACACTCATAAGAGAATTAACCCTTTCCTAGGTTTTTCCACTCAGCATCTTACACAACCTAATGAAGCCTTAATTGGTGAGAGTAGTAACTTACCTATGAGAAACAACCTTCACACTGGGCTTAAAGTTCATATCAATAAAAAGTTTCAGTTTCTAATGCACGCATTGGCAATGAAACAGCAAAACGCTACCGAATTAATGTTTAGTTGGATTGGTTATTATTATTATGAAAAAAATGACATCTCTTTTTCATATGGAGTAACAAGAAGAACCAATAATGACGCATTAATTGCCCAACTTGGTGTAAAGTATAAAAAGTTTCAATACAGAGTTAGTTATGATATTAACACCTCTAACCTACAAACCATTTCAAATGGAAGAGGTGGTTTTGAATTTTCCATCGTATTTATAAACAGTAAAATTAACCCGCTACCTATTAGAACATGTCCAGACTTGTAAGACAAATATCAATATTGATACTTCTAACTAGTATAGGAGGATCCCTTTTTGGGCAGTTATCTGTGGCCGACATGTTGCGCTATGGTGATATGGCATATGAGCAAAAAAACTATGGTTCTGCGATTCACTTTTATAAAATGGTGGTTGATGAAAGCCTAAAAGTAGGACGAGTGTCTTCACATCCATATGCATTTAGTGTTTATACCGGAAAATCAAAAAAAGTAGAACTATCAGACACATCTACAATTGAAGAACCTGATGTTGAAATTGATGCAGATGTTGATCAAAATGAAATATACGCGACTCACATGGTTGCACAATGTTCTAGATTAACAAACAACTATAGTCAATCGGAAATTTGGTATGTAAAGTCGCTTCAATTAAATTGGGGCAAAGCTGAAACGGAATACCCTTTAGATAGATATTGGTATGCTACAATTTTAATGAATCAAGGTAACTATACCGGTGCTATCGAAGAGTTAAAAACCTTTTTACTAGATCACGAAAATAATTCCGCTGACGAAGTAACTTATTACAAAACCCGCGCTAATCAATTAATTGAAAATTGCAAATTTGCCACAAGTTCACAAAGTAAAAACTTAGAAGTTAGCATCAAAAAAGGCGACTCTTTGCTTAATAACGGAAGCAGTTCATTTGCGGCTTCTTACTTTGATGATAATAATATTTTAATCTCTTCTGCTAGAAGTAATAGTGTCGGAGATAAGAATCGAAAAATAGAAAGTCGACTATTGAGTGATATATTCACCATGCGAAAAACAGGCTATGGTTGGGAAGGGGCTGTTGCTCTAAACGAGCCATTAAACACTACTGAACATGAAGGTGCCGCATCTGTTGGCACTAATAAAAAAGTCATGTTTTTCACTAAATGGTATGTAGATAATACCAAAAAATCAGAAATATTAGTCAGTAATTTCTTTGTGGACAAATGGATGAAACCAAGAGAACTCGGAGAAAGTGTAAATAGTAAGGGCTATTCAAGTCAGCATCCTCACATTACCAACAACAATACTACACTGTTCTTCTCATCAGATATGCCTGGCGGACAAGGCGGAATGGATATTTGGATGTGTAAAGTTGACCGTTCAGGCAGAACTAGTGACCCTATTAATTTGGGACCTTCGATTAACACTCCGGAGGATGAGATTACACCATTTTACCACGAAATAACAGGCGTTTTATATTTTAGTTCTAAAGGTCATCAAAACATAGGTGGATATGATGTTTTCAAAACAAAATTTGATATTTTTTCAAATTTCGCATCGAACGTACAGAATATGGGGATTCCTGTTAATTCATCTAAAAACGACATGTATTTCTGCTTTGACAACTCCCAAACCAACGGGTTCTTAACTTCCAACAGAGATGAGTGCTCTGATTGCGCTAACACCCATTGTAATCAAATATATACATTGACTAGAAATGAAAATAAGTTTCTTTTATCTGGTACTGTTTATGATTTTGATACTGACGGGCCAATACCTTTTGCAACCATAACTGTTAAAGACGTGCTTGGTGAATTTGATCCTTACACTTTCCAAACAGATAGTTTAGGGCATTACGAAATACCAATGGCTCCAGACATGCACATCTTTTTTAAAGGCCAAAAATTAGAGTACTTCGCAGATGCTAATGTTCAGTCTACTATTGGAATGGATGAATCTGAAAACTTTAACATTGATCTAGTATTACAATTGATTCCATATGAAGAAATAGAGATTCCAGGTATTTTATATGATTATGACAAGGCAACTTTGAGACCTGAGTCGAAAGTTGTGATTGACAGTTTGATTCAATTCTTGAATTATAACGACAATCTTATTATTGAAATTAGTTCTCATACCGATGAAAACGGTAGTGATGCTTACAATAATAAATTATCTCAAAAAAGAGCGGAGTCTGTTGTCAATTATTTAATTGAAGGAGGCATTCCTACCGCACGACTTGTCGCCAAGGGATATGGAGAATCAATTCCTATTATTAAAAATGCTGAAACTGAAGAGGACCATCAAAAGAACAGACGAACTTCTTTCAGAATACTAGGTGAAGACTTTAAAGCCCTCGATAAAATCCGACCTAGAAACAATTAGCCTTGAAGTTGATATTCCGCCTTCAGTAATTCGTATAAATCCTGCTTTGTTATTTTAGACTTAAACCAAACATAGAAGCCAAATACTTTTGGATCTATCTTTAATTTAGTTTCTTCCTCCATTTTTAGTATCTCCTTCTCGTTTATCTGAAAAGGATTGTGCAAATAATGTAGAAAGGCATTGATAAAGTACAATACCATTCCATATTGATCTGTCGCAAGCATGTCAGCATGCTTCTTTTTAAGGTTTTCCAGGATGGTGATAGCATTTTCTTCGTTGTTAATTTCAACTTGAATCAGAGATCTTATCAACTCCTTTCTAATGAGCCATTCTCGACCCATATGCCGCTGATAAAAAGCATCTGATTGATTCATATATATTAATATCTTATTAGCCTTCCTAAACCCTTTATCTACGCAATAATAAGCAACTAGGTTCAAAGATAAATTTAACTTCTCTTTTATCTTAAGCTTTGACCCATGCGATTCAATGTGTTTTTCATGCTCAGAAATAGCTTCTTTCACTTTGTTCTCAAAAACGTCTATTGCACTCTTTAAAGATATATAGCGTGTTTTAAGGTTTAGTTCCGCATCATAATCGGAATCGATAAGTGACTTTAAATTCTCAATGTGTATGCTAGATTTTGCAAAATTTCTGGCTCTAAAAAAAGCGTGAGCCATTATATACTCCAACCTTGCTAGTATATTAAGTGGTATGTTTCCCTCAGAAAACTGCAAAAATATCTTATTGTAATATTCTGTCGCAACTGCCGCAAAAGACTTAAATTCCCTTTTGATTAAATACTCGCCTCTTACAATTTCAATTAACCGCAAATAATTAATAGGGTCAAGACTATCGCTATCAATTTGCTCGTATTGCTTAAAAACATTCTTCACGATATTAGCCGCAAAGCCAATTTCACCTGTTATCATTTTCTCATTCAGTTCCTTTTGAATTTCAATAAAAGACAACTGAAACTGCTGTTTACGCGTTTGTTCCTTTTGGAGTTGAACAATCTTTTGTTTCGTTTCCTCAAAATACTCCCAGCCACAATATGGAAGCACGGCCAATTTATGGTGTTGGATTTTTAATTGATCTTCTACGGATTTGTTCTTTTTACTCCTTTCTTCCTTGGTCAACAACTCCCAAGCTACTTCATACCTGGCTAAATCGATAAAATATTGGACCATGAGCAACCTGCCTTCCACACGATTAACTTCAGTTGATGATTTTTTCAAAACCAGAAAATTAACCAATTCTTTGGCAAGTCGCTTTCTGATGGCATGGTACTTTTGGTCTCCTTTTAAATTGGATTTTGCATTGTTTTCTTGGTAAAATCTAAACAATTGATCAAACACCAATACGTCCTTCCGCTCCTCTTTAACTTGCTTACGGGAGATAAAACGTTCAAATTCTTCCTTGTCTTTTATGGAAAAAGTTAAAATAGTTTCCTTTATAAAATCCATTTAATATCCTTTTTTGAATCGCTAATATACTGACATTGTTTGATTTAATTAACTTATTGCTCGTTTTTAAACCTCCTTTTTTTTAACAATCAAGGTTTGCTAGCGTGATTCACCCACATAGATTTGCATCGAATTAATTATCAAACAAAACACATTAAAAATTATGAAAACTTTAAAAAAACTATCAATCGCAATTGTACTTGGGATAATATCCTTTACAAACTTAAAAGCACAAACAAAAGAAACCATCGCAGTTTTAGATTTGGATGCTATCAACACTCTTTATAACGGTGCAGAAATATCAAGATTACTTAGGTCAGAAGCAACTAAACTTAATAAACAGATGATTTTGGATGTGTATGAAATGAAAGAAATATTCACATTGAATAAATTTAGCGACTCCGCATGTTTTAGTAAGACTTGTGCTGTCAATGCTGGTTCTCTTCTAAAAGTCGATAAAATAATTAACGGAAGCATTGAAAGGTTCGGTGAAAAAATAATTGTATCGCTAAACTTAATAGACATTGCAAGCAGTAAAATTATTAATCAGGATGTTACAGAATACGTCAACAAAGAAAACGAAATACAACGTATGATGCGCATTTCTGTTAGCAAGTTGATTACAGGCAAAGCAGATGAACAACTAACCTTGGAACTAGAATATTTAGAAAAACCAGTATCTGTAGATAACGACATTATCAATTTGAACGGTCCTAGAATGGGAATTTCAGTAATAACTGGTCCTGCTGCCGGAAGGTTATCTGCTAGTAAAACTGACAATCACGGATTTGGAATGATAGGGAATAATAATGCCGTTTTCACCACAACAATGGGGTTTCAGTTTGAAAAAAGATAC
>CAJYBK010000238.1 GCA_913064955.1 uncultured Flavobacteriales bacterium | reverse complement strand
TAAGAATGTGTTTCAAGAAGTTCTAAAAACAGTGCAGTAAAGTGAATAAAAAGGAGAAACAGATAATATCAACTTTAGTAAAAAAGTACAATAGTATTTTATTGCACTGTATGCAAATAGCCGTAACTGAGGATTTGATTAATCTGATTATTGCTAATAGGGAGGATGAAAGTTTTGAATTGACAGACTTTATTAATAATAAAGAGGAGTTTAAGAAGTTTGTAGTGGGGGAGTTTTTCAAATTGAATAATTCAACCATTTTGTCTGAGTTGTCTAGTATGGAGGAGAGTTATAAACCAACGAAAAAATCTAAAGGGATTATTAAGTTGCCATTGTAAATGTTGCCATTTTATTTTACTTCCATGTTTCTAAATTTAATTTCAAAAAACAAACCCAAGTTCACACCCGTAATCGATAGCCGATTTAACAAGGATGATTATACTTTATTGGATTTGTCTTCCACAAATAGAGAACTAAATGAGGTTGATTTAAGTAATGCTTTTGCTGTTCAAAATTACATTGATAAAGTTCTCAGTAAGGATAATTCTAAAGTAGCATATGGTGGTTATTTGGAAGTAAGAGACATATATAAAAGAAGTGAATACTTCAATCAACCAACTCTTTCTAATGATGAGCGAAATATCCATCTAGGGGTTGATATCTGGGCGAAAGCTGGTACGGCTGTTTTAACACCTTTAGATGGAATCGTTCATAGTTTTAATAACAATACCAATCATGGAGATTATGGGCCAACTATTGTATTGAAACATCATTTACAAGGAGTTTGTTTTTATACGCTATATGGTCATTTAAGTATAGGTTCGATTAATTCTCTAAGTGTTGGACAGAAATTCGAAGGAAACAGTAAAATTGCAGAATTGGGAGATAGTTCGGTTAATGGAGATTATGCGCCACATTTACATTTTCAGGTAATTCTAGATATGCAAGATAAGAAAGGTGATTATCCAGGTGTTTGTAGTCAAAATAATGTGGAATTCTATAAAAGAAATTGTCCTGATCCAATGCTTCTATTGAACATAGAATCTTAAAATGAATCATGCTTGTATAAGCTATTAAGTAATTCTTCTGGTGTTTTTTTATGTGTAATACTATCCATTTGTCTTTTAACATTGTTTACCTCAAATTCAATGTGACCAGGATTAGCTTGATTGAGTGATTTACATTTTTCCATTCCAGCAATTTTACCTTCCAATGCCACTATATTCATGTACGTTTTGAAAGCATCATTCGATAGGTGAGGAACACCTTGTACTTGAAGCATCTTAGCAAAGTATCGTGTAAATTTCATGCTTCAAAATTAGCACATGTCTATTTTAAATATTTGACTTTTTTGTCAGTATTTGAAACAAAGAAAGATTTGATTTATTATAACAGAAAAAACGTAGAAGCAATTTGCTCGAAAGTGTTTTTTAAAGGTTCTTTTTGCTCCATAGTAGTCCATGACATGATCATATAAATGTTTTTTCCTCCGTCAATGTAAGTCAAATGATAGAATATTTCATCTGGGTAATCTTCTATAAATGCATCAAATTCTATAGAAATAGCGTCCAATCCATTTATTTTTAAAGTGACCGGCTCATACTCCTGAGATAAGGTAAGTTCTTCCTTCATGTATCCAGTTTGGATATGCATGTAGTTTTCTATCATACTAATGTCATGGTCATATTCTCCTAATTCCTCAAAAACGCTTACAAATTCATCTGAAGGCTCATCCAACACTACCAAAAAGTTTTGTTTGAAAATGTTTTGGTATTGTAATGATGCTTCATCATTAAGTGTTTTAGCAACTTTCATATAAGAAGGAACCATTATTTCATAGTCATCATTAATATTAACCAATTCAAAGTCTTCCTCCAGGGAAAGTTCAGTGTTGATTTCTTCAGAACTTTGAAAATTCTCACAAGAAGAAACTGCTAAAATTGCGATTAATAGAGAAAAAATGATTCGAAAATAGTACATGTTAATATAGTTAAGTCGGGATGACAGGACTTGAACCTGCGACTTCGCGCCCCCCAGACGCGTACTCTACCAACTGAGCTACATCCCGATTGTGAACGTATACAAAGAAAATGATTTTTGTTTTATTAAAAGCTTATTTATATAAAATATTCACGATTCGTATTAACTAATGATTTAGCCTTTGATTGCTAAACTTTCCAAAGTGATTATTTCGCCATTTTTAATGGTGTACTTTTCTCCAAGAAAAGTGAAAGTATCACCTTCCTTCTTTTTGATTAATCCTGTCAAATCATCTTCGATGGTGTGAACCGTGCCTTTTGTTTTATAAGCAAGGTTTAAATAATCCATATTTATCATGTTATTTCTCACTCCACAAAGAATGATATGAACCGGTTTCTTTAGCTTTTTAACCAATGCAAGGTCCCTAGGAGAGGCATTGTTGTCTGCTATCATAATTACATCATTGGTGTTTTTGTATTTTAATTCTCCGGCAAGTAATGCTTCTACATTGTTTTCTGGTCTATCTCCTCCATTACCATTTAACATGGCAGTCTTGATAGTTTTTTCAATGTTATTATAGCCATTATTGTTTTGAGTAAAATATAAACCACCGGTAGAACCAATTAGTTTCTTGTTAAATCCTTTATTGTCATTTCCATCATTGAAAAAGACATAGTTTTGAATTTCATGAGGATTGAAGTTAAGGTTTAGCCATAGCAGATATTGACAAAGGTAAGGAGTCATACTACCTGTTACATCAACAACAATTAATTTATTCTTCCAGTCCTTGTTTCTTGCAAATGTTGCCGCAACCACATTCAGTTCTTTTGCTTTTAAATTCTGATGTAAATGAGGTAGGACGTAACCGTATTCTTCCAAAGTGTCCAGTGTAAAGGTTGCCTTTCTTTTTTTTGAATCTGTTTTAGATAGCATTTCTTCTAGTAGCAATTTATTGTCTCTATCACTCATTTCAGTAGTGATTACAAATCCAGTAAACTGTGTCCTGCTTACATGTTCATTTGATAGGATAATAGTACTAAATGCAGCTGCATCTACATGCTTAAGTTTGGGCCCAAATAGACTAAGCAAATTATCAATTCGCTCATTGTTTAGTTTTTCCTGATGACTTTTACTATTGTTTTCATAGTAAATGTATTCGATATCTCTAATTTTTCGAGGATCAATGAGCATTGCTTGTTTTGGATCAAATTCTGTGGTTGTTTTATTAAAATGAAAAGGAATGACAATTTTTTTCAATCCAGCATCCTCTACTAGAACGTAGTTTTCTTTTAAATGAATTTGTCTGTTGAATAAACTTTGGTAATCAATTGCTAGTAGGCTCAAACTTCCTAGAAGTAAAGTAGCCAAGAGAAGTGTTTTGTTTTTCATAATTCATCGTTTAATAAATGTAATGCGTCATGAAAAAAAAGGTACAAATGACCAATTCAAGGGAAGAAGATTAATGCATCCGATTCTATATTTCATTAAAAATAAAGTATTCCTGCTCTTTAAATCTTTACTTTTGCACCATGATTTATGTAGGAGAATTCAATACGCTTAAAGCAAAACGACAGACAGATAACGGATATTACTTGTGCTGTAATGAAGATTTTGAGGTGTTATTACCCAACAAATATGTTCCCAAGGATTTCGCGGTGAATGATTTATTGGATGTCTTTGTTTACAAAGATTCCGAAGATAGAATCGTTGCTACCACACAAGAACCTAAAGTAATTATTAATGAGTTCGCTTTTTTAAGGGTTAATGATGTGAGTCATTATGGTGCTTTTATGGATTGGGGCTTGGAGAAGGATTTATTGGTGCCGTTTTCAGAACAAAGAATGAAAATGGAAGCGGGAAGATTTTATGTGATATTTGCCTATTTGGATAGTCAGAGTGGAAGAATTGTCGGAACCAATAAATGGAATAAGCATATCATCGATATCGAGGAAGAATATCAGGAGGGGGATGAAGTAGATTTGTTAATTGCCAATAAAAGTGAGTTGGGATTCACAGCAATCATAGATGATCACGCCAAAGGATTGATTTATCATAACGAGATTCACCAAGATTTAAATATTGGAGAAAGGGTCAAGGGCTACATTAAAACGATTAGAGAAGATAAGAAAGTTGATTTGATGTTGCATAAAGTTGGATTAGAAAGATTGGATGAGTATTCTCAAATTATGATAGATGCTTTAAAAAAGAACAACGATTTTTTACCATTGCATGATAAGTCAACACCAGATGAAATCAATGCTACGCTTGCAATGAGCAAAAAGACATTCAAAAAAGCGGCAGGTATTTTATATAAAAAGAAGTTGATAGAGATTACTCCAGAAGGAATAAGAAAATTGGTTAGTGGAGAAGAAGAGTGAATTAAATATAGAAGAATTAGTCAATGCCTACAGTGATGATTTGTTTCGCTATGCCTATTCGCGTACGAATGATCATGAGGTAGCACAAGATTTAGTGCAAGATACACTCATCGTAGCATTTCAAAAGATAGATACTTTTAGAGGGGAGAGTAGTCCTAAAACATGGCTTACTTCCATTCTTAAATTTAAAATAGCTGATCATTACAGAAAGAAAATTAAAGAAAAGGTTTCTGATGTAGAGATTGGAGATGTTTCTGAAAGTTTTAAAAGTAACGGGCATTGGAGTCAGGATAAAACTCCCTTTGCATTTGGGGATGACGACCATTTGTTAGACAATCCTGACTTTGTAAAGGTCTTTAACGGATGTATTGATGACTTACCGGAATTGTGGAGTGCTATTATCAAGATGAAATACATTAATCCCAAAGATTCTAAAGAAATTCGTCAGGAATTGGGAATTTCGGATACCAACATGTGGCAAATTGTTCACCGTTCCAAATTAAAGTTAAAGGAGTGTTTAAAAATTAACTGGGTAAACCAACAATAAAACTAAGTTATGTCTTGTAAGAAATCAACAGAAAAGATTGAGAAAGCTAGATTTGAAAAACTTAGTTTAGTAGAGGCAACTGCACTTAAAATTCATTTGTCCATGTGCAAAAATTGCCAGGATTATAAAAAGTATAGTGCGCAACTGGATCAATTGTTAGAGACTGAGTTTGGAGGAGAGAAAGTGAACGAAAGTAGTATCGAAGTTTCTTTATCACCGGAGGAAAAGCAAAGACTGATTGAAAGATTGA
>CAJYBK010000237.1 GCA_913064955.1 uncultured Flavobacteriales bacterium | reverse complement strand
GACTGCAAATGAGCAGGGTAGGGATTGTAATTAGAATTTAAGGAAACTGCTTCAATTGTTGAGGTGGAGTTTTGAATAGCCATCGGATTAGTTAAGGCAATTCTATAATCAAGTTTGCCGAGTTGCCCTTTCGCATATACGCTCAATTTTCTTAAGAACTGATCATTTACACCATTGGTAACTTGAAGAAAAAGAGGAGCATCTATAGCAAGCAAACTTCCAATACTTGGAGAAGCATATCTACTCAGTCCACTCCATCCCGTCAGTCCGGTTCCCATTTGTAAGGAAGGGGAGAAATGATATTCTACCACTGCATCATGAAAAAAAGAACCAGCGTACCTTTTGGAAAGGTCATTAAAGTTGTTCATTCCAAATTGAGTGTAGAAATAAACTTTAACAGTCAATTGTCCGGATAGCGTCATTCTCAATCTTCTAATTCCTAAATCTGCTTTGGCAGGCACAGGTTCACCAAAAACAGTTGTTCCCGGGTTCATATCTGTATGCCTCAGCCACATTTGCCCTAAGAACGTGGCTTTTATGTAGTGTTTACCATCTTCAGATAGTTTTATTTTTGGTATGCTAATTTCCGACTGACTAAAAATATCAATGCAAAGAATTAGCAGCATCATTATTAAAGATGCTTTATTTTTTTTCTTTTTCATGATTTTGAATTCTAGTGAGTTACTTTTTTTAATTTTCTTGCGGAGTATGGATGAGTAGATAAAGGTTGATGGTTTTCCATACCGATAGCGATCAAAGATTTTCCATTGATTTCGGTATCATGTTGCATCTTGTGAATGAACTCCATAAAAGAATGATCTATCAAAACACAATCTGAAAAGTTTAACACAATTTTAGATTTGTTGGCATATTTTTCAAACACTTTTTTAAAGCCAATTAAGTTGGAAAAAACTGCTGCTCCATGAATATTAATGTAAAGTGTATCTTCTTTGGATTCTATGTCGTAATTCGCTTTGAATAGTTGGTTGAAATGCGCTCCATTAAAAAGGTGGAAGATTATTTTTAATAAAATACCAGCAGCAATTCCTAACAATAAATCTTCTAAAAGCGTAACTGCAATAGTGATTATGAATATGGCGAATTGTTCAGTCCCTACTTTGTAGGTAGAAATAAATTCTTTAGGTGCTGCCAATCTGTATCCAGCATAGATTAACATTGCCGCTAATGCAGCATTAGGTATCATCTCAATAACAGGAATCATTAATAGCATGGCAATCAATAGAAATCCACCATGAAAGAAATTGGCCCATTTTGTTTTGGCACCATATCCTACATTTGCGCTACTTCTCACTACTTCCGAAATCATTGGTAAACCGCCAAGTAATGCAGCTAAGCCGTTACCTGCTCCAACCGCTTTTAAATCACTATTGTAATTAGATTTGCGTTTGAAAGGATCTAAATCATCTACTGCTTTTACGGTAAGTAGTGATTCTAAACTATTTACAAAAAGGAATATCAATACATATTTCCAAAAAGTAAAAGTGGCAAATCCGCTAAAATCTGCATTAAAACCTACTGTTCCCCAAAAGTCTCCGATAGTTACCAAAGCATAATCTGGCTGGGTAGCTGAAAAGTTTAAATAAGCCGCTAAAGGAACAGTAATTAGTAAAACTATCATAGGCCCAGGAATTTTTTTGATAATTTTATTTTTGATCAAAGGCATTAAAAACAAATTGAGAAGTGAAATGCCTCCAATTAATGCAATTTGAGGATTAAGTTTCTCAACAAACCAAGGAATGTCTTCAAACAGAATGATTGGGCCAAGACCTTTGTACATTTCCGGAGCATCACCAAGTAAAACAGGTACTTGCTTTGCAATGATAATCAAGCCAATTGCTGCCAACATGCCATGCACAGCTGAGTGAGGAAAGAAGTCGCTTAAAGATCCGAATTTTAGAAATCCAAAAAGGATTTGAATCAACGCAACTATTACGATGACACCGCAGGCCATATGCCAACCTTGATCTCCGCCTCCGAATTCTATAATGGCGCCAGCACAAACTGTAATTAGGCCAGCGGCAGGACCTTTTATTGTTAACGGAGATACTTTAAATAAACTTACAAAAAGTCCGCCTATCATTGCGGTAAGTACTCCCATTGAAGCAGGGAATCCACTCGCTTTTGCAATACCTAAACTTAAAGGTAGTGCTAAAAGGAAAACTAAAAATCCTGCTAAAATGTCTGATTGCCAATTCTCTTTCAAACCTTTTAAGCCGGTTTGAGGTAATATATTATTTTTCATTTTGAATTATTTTTTTTGATTGATAAATAGTTTTGGCAAAGTAAAATTGCCAAGAATATCAAATACCGAGCGGGCGCACCGATATAGTCAAATTGAATTGTCTCACAATTGAATTTGACTTCAAAAAAATTCTATATTCTAAGAGAGAGAACCTGAAGGAACAAAGGTTCCTTTGGGAAGTTGGTAGTAACTCTACCGTAATTAGATGTAACACGCTGTGTAACGGGGACATCTATTTCGCAAGCATAAATACAAACTATGAAAACATAATTCATTGCTTTTTTAGCCGCTTTTTCAGTTTCAGTTTCCTCTTCTTTCTCCGAGTCAATCCATTCTATATTGGTATGACTGTGAGAGTGATTAGATTGAGAAAAGTGAACAGTTTGATTATTAAAATGGTCTTGACTTAATTCTTTTTTGTCTATTCCAAATTGTAAGATGGTCAAAATAAAGACACCCACCACTACTGTCAGTAATGATAATTTTGTCAATAATATTTTAACTGTTTGCGACATGAATTAAATTGATATCTAAACAAATGTATTTAAAAAAATCTTTCAATGTGATTTTTAACAAATATTTCACATTTATCTAAAAATTGATCACATCTATCGAATTTCTATGAAGCACGACATCACCATTGATTTCTAATTTCTTTAGTAATCTGGATATAACAACTCTTGAGGTGTGCAAGTCCTTTGCTATTTGCTCATGCGTGGTGTGAATGTTGGTGTTATGGTCTATTTTAGTTTTGTCTTGAAGATATTGAAGTAACCTTTCGTCCATTTTTAGAAATGCAACAGAATCAACCGCATGAAGCACTTCGTTTAGTCTTGTTTGAAAAGATTCCATTATAAACTCTCTCCATGATTTATACTTTGCAAGCCATAGGTCCATTTTTTCTACCGGTACCATGACCATTTTTACATCGGACTCAGCAATTGCTTTAATTGCGCTTTTGGAGTTACTCATGCAGCAATTCAATGTCATTGCACAGGTGTCGCCACGTTCAATAAAGTAAAGCAGTAATTCATCTCCTTTGTCATCAACACGAGAGATTTTAATTGCACCTTCAATTAGTAAGGGAACACTTTTAATGTAGTTGCCTGGCTCAAGAATAGTATCACCTTCTTTGATGTCTTTTATTGTGCCAACCTCTTTTATTTCCTTGATGAGTTCATCCTCTAAAATAAACCCAAAACTTTGTTGTATTAAATCCGACATAATTAATCCATTTTCCAATCAGGAATAGCAAATCTTCCGGGGGTGAAAGGTGTTCCTAATTCATCTAATTTATTTTCTAGTACTTTTATTTTAGCATCTGTCATTTTGATTTTGGACAATACTGCTTCTAAACCGACACCCGCATCTGCGTACAATTGCCTGTTAGTTTCCGTCACAGAAGTTCTGGCTCTCCACATATTCCAAATGATCACACCTATATTTTCAGAGACACTATTCACAGTTTCCACATCTCTTGAAGATTTTGTGTTATCGCCATTCATTATAGTATTAATGTCCTTAATCTCAGCAATGATTGTTTCTATTTCCTTTAACATGTCAAGTGATAGTTCTGGAACAACTTCTATAGATTTTTTAAGAAAATTAGCTCTTTTGCTTAGGTCACTCAAGTACTTTTGGGTTCCACCAGATGCTTTACGCAACTTTTCTACCTTTTGGGCAAAAGCCAACATGTCCGCTTTGTTTTCCATTGGAATAGCATATTCTTCAAGCCAATTACATTTGAACTGAGTTGGAGTTATCAATTCCGTAACCTCTCCGTTAAAGACTTTGTGAACCGTAACAGTATAATTACCTGGCAAGGCCATTGCGCCAACAGTTTTGTCTCCATATCTGCCAGGTTCACTTTCTTTCAGTTTTATTGGCGATTGATGGGCGTATCTGAAGTCCCAAACAACTCTATTCAATCCATAAGACATAGGTTGCTTTATTTTTTGAACCGGAGTTCCTTTTGAATCCATAATAGTGTAAATCAAATATGGTTTTTCTTCATTGTCTTCAATTTTTAATGCTTCATAAGTTGGATACGCAACATCTTTTCCATCCTTGATTAATTTACTTTCTTTTTCCTGACGAATTTCTTTAGTGGTTTTAGTGGTGTCGTTTATCAATACAGTAAAGACAGCACCAATCTCTGGGTTTGGTGTTGTAAACAAATTTGCTCCTTGACTTCCTTTTCCTCTCAAACCTAATGGTCTAGCATCGACAAACATCAAAGCATCTTTAATAGGGAAAATCACCGCTTTTTCTTTCATCATTTCTGGTTTGAAAGTTCTCAACGGTGAGTAATCATCCAAGATGTAGAATCCTCTTCCAAAAGTTGCTAAAACTAAGTCATTTTCTCTTTCTTGTATTTCAATATCTCTAACTGCAATTGTTGGCAATCCTGCTTTTAATTGCGTCCAAGTTTTACCTTGATCAATGGTAAAGAAAATTCCAAATTCTGTTCCTGCAAATAGTAAATTAGGGTTTACATGATCTTCAGCAATGTCATAAACCGAACCTCTTATTGGAAGGTTGTTTTGAATGGGCGCCCATGTTTTTCCTTTATCTGATGATTTTAAAATGTAAGGTTTAAAATCTCCTTGCTTGTGATTGTTGAATACGGCATAAACTACATTAGCATCATGCTTGGAAGTCACAATTGCATTAACATAAGTGTTTTTTGGAACTCCAACGAAAGTGCTGATTTTTCTCCAATTAGCACCGTTGTCTTCCGTTACCTGAATCAAACCATCATCTGTTCCGATGTACACCAAACCTTCTTGCTTTGGTGATTCGTCTAAAGCGACTATATTACCATACATGGTAGTTGATTTGTTTTTCATTACCGCATCAGCACTTTGTACGCGTCCCATCACTGGGATTTTGTTTCTATCAATTTGTTGTGTCAAATCTCCGCTTATTTGTTGCCAAGAGTTT
>CAJYBK010000236.1 GCA_913064955.1 uncultured Flavobacteriales bacterium | reverse complement strand
AAATCGTAACAGTATTTTTGGCAATTACATCTGTAATAGCATACATACCTGTTTCACATCTAGTTCGCTTTTTAGTAGAAGTTGTGCAAAATGACTATGACTACCATTATAAAATAGTTGACTATTTAGGTGGATATAATTGGATGTTCCTTGTGTACATAGCTGTTGCTATTTGTAGTTATAATGTTTACAAATCAATTGACAACTGTTCTGGACAAAAATTGGGAGCCAAATTTTACATTTTCCAAAGTTTAAAAGTGCTATTTTTTGTTTTTCCAATGTTGAATTTGTTTTTCATCTTTGCGCTGATAGCGTTATTTAGATTAATTCATTTAAGTTATTATTCCAAATCAAAATCATTTAAGTAACTAACCATTTCCCGCAACTGCCTCAAGCATAGTAGCATTATTTAAATAAGTCTTTGCGATTTGCTGCAATTCATCTGAGGTAACGCTTCCAATTACATTAATGTATCTCTGAAAGAAAGTTAAATTTTCTCCAAGAAAACTCACTCCTTTAAATTGTTGCGCCAATGAAAAAGCTCCATCCGAGGCTTTCAATATGGACCCTAAAAGATAGTTTTTCACCACTGACAACTCATCTTCTGAAATTTTCTCATCAGATAGTTTTCCAATTTCAAGATAAATCTCCTTAAGTGTTTCCTTGGTTACATCTGCACCTACTTCGGTTGCAATATTAAAAGTACAAGCATTTTTCATGAAACTAATGTTGGACCCTATGCCATAAGTGTACCCTTTGTCTTCTCTGATATTCGACATTAGTCGTGAACCAAAATAGCCTCCCAGTACAGTATTCAAAATTTTCAGTTTAAAATACTCATCAGAGCCATACTTGACATCTAAAATTTTACCAACTCGAATACCAGATTGAATGGCACCTTTCTTTTCGTGAAAGTATTTTCCATTATCACTTCTCGAAACGGGATGGTTCAAATCTGACTTTATACCAATAGGCATTTTTCCAATAGACTTATTTAGCGCTTCTATTAAACTGTCATCAAATTTTCCACTTACAATAATTTTGCAATTGCTGGCGGTATAATATTTTGAGTAAAACTCACTTAAATCTTCTGATGAAACTTCATCATAATGATTTAGTTCAGTACGACCAGCGTAGTAATGATCTCCATATAAATGCTGAGAATATAATCTTCTAACTAATGTATCTACCTTCTCCTGATTAACTATAAATTTTTGCTTCGCATTTGTCAAATAGATATCTACTTCTCTTTTGGGAAAAACAGCATCCAGTACCACCTCTTGAAACAAAGGCAGTACGTCATCAATTTTCTTTGTCAACGTAAACAATGAAACACTACTGTGATCTATGCTGTAAGTACTTTCCAAAAATGCGCCATGAAAATCAATTGCTTCATTCAACACTCCCGGACCTTTTGTACTAGAGGCCTCTCCTATTATCTCATTTACAGCTTTTGCTACCAATGGATTCTTACCTTCATTTCGACTTACAGAAAACACTAACTCAATCTGTACAGCTTCCTGAGAACCTAGATTAAAAGTATTTACCTCAATCCCATTATCCAAATGATAGGTCTTAGGAGCAGGGAAATTAACTTTTGAAATCGTTTTGATTGCCGGTGCGTTTGCTCTTGAAAAATCCATAATTACTTTTGCTTTGCTTTATAATTTAATACTGAACAATTCTCTTTTCTAAACATGAATTTAGCCACTCGCTGTACATCTTTTTGAGTAATAGACAAATACTTGTCCACCTCTTCGTTAATCATGGAGGCATCTCCTAAAAGTTCATAAAAACTCAAACTCATAGCCTTGTTGAGTACACTCATTTCTCCGAAGACATTGGAACTCTCAACTTTGTTTTTGACTTTCTCTAATTCTCGTTCAGATACAAGTTCACTAGTGATGCGTTCTATTGATTTCCAAATCAAATCCTGAGCCTCCTGCAATGATACATTTTCAGCTGGATTTCCACTAAAAACAAATAGTCCCTTTTCCATACTTCCAGATACATAAGCATGAATATCATTGAACTTTGGATTTTCCATTACATACTCCTTGTACAACCTAGCAGATTGACCTCTTGAAAGTACATCCGAAATCAAATCAGCAACGTAATAATCTTTACTTCTTCGCTCTGGCATATGAAAAGCCATGTATAGTGCATCATTGGGCACGTCTCTTTCTACAGTCAATTCTCTATACTCATTTTGAATTGGCTCTTCCTCTAGCTTTCTAACATACTTTTCTCTTGTGTCAATAGACCCGAACCACTTCTCTGACAAAAGCTTAACTTCTTCTACTTCAATATCACCTGCTACACACAAAATGGCATTTTGAGGTCCATAATGCTTATAAAAAAAAGCCTTCACGTCATCCATCGTAGCATCCTCTATATGTTTGATTTCCTTTCCGATAGTTGCCCATTGATAAGGATGAACTTTATAGGCAAGTGGTCTTAATAATAACCACACATCTCCATAAGGTTGGTTCAAATATCTTTGCTTAAACTCTTCTATAACTACGCTCCTTTGAACCTCTAGACTTTTCGGGGTAAAAGCTAACTGATTTAATCTATCACTATCCAGCCAAAAAGCAGTTTCCAAATTATCTTTAGGAAGAGTGGAATAATAATTCGTAATGTCATTTGAAGTAAAGGCATTACTTTGCCCTCCTGCCATTTGCAGCGGAGTATCAAAATTCTCTATATTGGAACTTCCTCCAAACATTAGATGCTCAAATAAGTGAGCAAAACCAGTTTTATCCGGATCCTCATCTTTTGCCCCAACATCATACAAAATATTAAAAGCAACAATAGGAGTTGAATCATCTTTATGATGAATAACCGTTAAGCCATTCGCTAATTGAAATTTATTATATTCGATCATTATTGATTGCTGTTAAAAAGTAAATTTACTATTAGAGTTAAGGATTAATTCCTTTGCTTCGATATATTCTCTGACCACTTCTTCGATAATTTCCGCAACAGGCTTAACATCATCAATTATACTTGAAACTTGACCAATCTCCAATTCTCCTTCTATTAAATCTCCTTCGAACATACCCTTTTTGGCTCTTCCTCTTCCCAGTAAAACTTTTAACTCATCAATGCTTTGGCATTTCTCATAAGCTTCTTCTACCTTATTGAAAAACTCATTCTTGATCAATCTCACAGGTGTTAGTTCTTTCAAAGTAAGTTGAGTATCGCCTTCTTTGGCCTTAACCACTTCATTTTTAAACAAATCATGACTTGATGCTTCTGTTGAAGCTACAAATCTACTTCCCATTTGAACACCTTCAGCTCCCAAAGCCATAGCAGCTAACATGCCTTTGCCACTAGCAATTCCACCCGCAGCTATTACAGGTATACTTAACTCTCTAGCTACTGTTGGGACTAAAACCATTGTAGTAGTCTCATCCCTACCATTATGACCACCCGCTTCAAACCCTTCGACAACAACTGCATCTACACCAGCTTCTTCCGCTTTCTTTGCAAATTTCAAACTTGAAACGACATGAACAACTGTAATCCCTCTTTCCTTCAAATACTTGGTATAAGTTTTTGGATTACCTGCCGAAGTAAATACCACTTGTACACCAAACTTCACAATTGTATCGATGTGTTTTTCAATATCAGGATAAATCATAGGTAAGTTCACAGCAAAAGGCATATCTGTTGCCAACTCACATTTCTCAATATGCGTTTTCAATACATCTGGATACATCGAACCCGAACCTATTATACCCAAGCCTCCTGCATTGCTTACAGCACTTGCTAATTCCCATCCTGAAGCCCAAATCATACCACCTTGTATAATTGGATATTTTATTTTTAATAATTCCGTAACTCTATTCATAAAAATCTAAGTTTCTTAATCACGAAATTACTTTTTTATACCCTTTATACAGGCATATTCATACTATTTTTCTTAACATTCATAATTTAAAGCAGTAAATTAAAAGTTCTATTTGTGGAATAGACCAACAACTCTAACCTATATGATATAAATCAAATCGTATTACTATGAAATTAATATACTCAACGCTTATCATTTTATTTTCTTCACTCTATACATTTGGACAATATAAAACGGACATTGGATTTAACATCGGGGGTTCCAACTATCTTGGAGAGATTGGAGGAGCAGAAAGTACGCGAAGAGACTTTATTTTGGATATGAAAATAAACGAAACGAAAAGTTCATTCGGAGCATTTATCAGACATCGGTTTAACGATTCATATGGCGTAACCGGAACTTTGACCTTTGCAAATATTGCAGGCGATGACAAAAACACAATAAACCCAGCAAGAAATGAACGGAACCTAAATTTCAAAAATCTAATTACCGAATTAAGTGGAAGAGGTGAATATTACTTTTACAACATTCACGATGTAGGAAATCACGGAAGGTATTGGGTGAACTTTAGACCATATATTTTCGCTGGATTAGGTATTTTTCATCATGCTCCACACACCACCTACAAAAACAAGAAAACCTATTTAAGACGTTTAAAAACTGAAGGTCAGCAAAATGAATATAGTTTACTAAGTATCTCAATACCTGCTGGGTTAGGTTTTTACTTTACCTACAAAAACAGATATCGCCTATCTTTTGAAATGTCCTACAGAAAGACTTTCACAGACTATTTAGATGATGTAAGCGGCAACTACGCACACGAACATCAGTTGGAATCAGAAGATGCAGCAGACTTAGCAAATAGAAATGATGAAATCAATCCAGAGGAAGCCCTCATCGAACCTTCCAATTATTTACCAGGCAATAAAAGAGGCGACAAAAAGAATAAAGATTCTTTTATAACGGGGCATGTAGGTGTTAGTTATGTTCTCAGAGGACCTTGGAGAATTGAAGTCACAAATAGAGGTAAATATAGACCTCCATTAAGGACTTATAGAACAAAGTTTTAACCCTAAAAACATACTTTTAAACGTTACTAATCAACAAATCATCAAATAGATGTGCATTTCTTTTGACATGTTAATAATATTAAATATTTTTGTAGCTATGAATAATTTCAAAATAACCTTAACAACCACCTTGTTAATAGTTGCTTCTAGCATCTTTGGACAGTACAACTTTGATTTCGGAGTTAAACTTGGCGGATCAAATTACCTTGGAGATATTGGAGGTAAAGAAAAAACTCGAAGAGGTTTTATCATGGACATGAAATTACAACAAACAAATTTGGTTGGTGGATTATATGCTAGGTATAAAATCA
>CAJYBK010000235.1 GCA_913064955.1 uncultured Flavobacteriales bacterium | reverse complement strand
TCTTTCTATAAAGTGCAATAGATATAAGATCAATCCAAATAGGATGACCAATTTGGAAATGGATATGTTTTTCAATTGACGCAACAAGATTCAAAAGTAAAACAAAAAAGCCTTGATAGATAAATCTATCAAGGCTTCATATATATTGTCGTTTCAGTTTATCTCTGTTTAACCTAAGGAAAACCGAATCGTGTAACCTACATCATGTCTCCATGATTTCGGTATTGTGATGCAATATTACATCTTTTTAAGCGATTTACATCATTCCGCCCATACCTCCTGGCATTCCTCCGCCCATTGGTGGCATTGCAGCACCTTCTTCTTCAATATCAGCGATGACACACTCAGTGGTCAATAACATTGCCGCAACAGAAGCTGCATTTTCGATGGCAATTCTCGCTACTTTAGTTGGATCAATTACACCTGCTTTAATAAGGTTTTCAAATTCCTCAGTTCTAGCATTGTATCCATAATCATCTTTACCTTCTCTGATTTTCTGAACGATTACCGCTCCTTCTCCACCAGCGTTGGCAATAATTTGTCTTAGAGGCTCTTCTATAGCTCTTTTGATGATTGCAATACCAGTTACTTCATCTTCATTGTCTCCCATTTTAGGATCTAACTTTTGTGCTGCTCTAATATAAGCCACACCTCCACCTGGTATAATTCCTTCTTCAACAGCCGCTCTTGTTGCAGCTAAAGCATCATCCACTCTATCCTTCTTCTCTTTCATCTCAATCTCACTTGCTGCACCTACATAAAGAACTGCAACTCCACCTGCTAATTTAGCTAGTCTTTCTTGCAATTTCTCTTTGTCGTAATCCGAAGTTGTAGATTCTATTTGAGCCTTGATTTGATTCGTTCTCGCAACAATATCATCTTTGGTTCCAGCACCATTGATTACAGTTGTATTGTCCTTGTCAATTTCAACCTTCTCACAAGTACCTAACATATCTATTGTTGTGTTCTCTAATTTAAATCCTCTTTCCTCAGAGATTACGGTACCACCTGTTAAGATTGCGATATCTTCCAACATTGCTTTTCTTCTGTCGCCAAATCCTGGTGCTTTTACTGCAGCAACTTTCAATCCTGCTTTCAATCTATTAACTACTAATGCAGCTAACGCATTTCCATCAACATCTTCAGAGATGATTAGGAATGGTCTACCTGATTGAGCAACTGGCTCTAAAACTGGTAATAACTCTTGAAGGTTAGAAATCTTTTTGTCATAAATTAATATGTAAGGATTTTCTAACTCAGCAATCATTTTTTCTGCATCAGTCACAAAATAAGGAGATAAATATCCTCTATCGAACTGCATTCCTTCTACTGTTTTAACTTCAGTTTCAGTTCCTTTTGCTTCTTCTACTGTAATAACGCCATCGTTACCTACAACCTTCATTGCTTCAGCAATTAATGACCCAATAGTCTCGTCATTGTTTGCGGAAATAGTAGCAACTTGTTTGATTTTTTCATTATCACTGCCCACTTCTTTGGAAAGTTTCTTCAACTCGTCAGTAACAAATTTTACCGCCTTGTCAATTCCTCTTTTCACATCCATTGGATTTGCTCCAGCGGCAACGTTTTTCATACCTCCTGCTATAATAGCCTGAGCTAATACTGTAGCAGTAGTAGTACCATCACCTGCAATATCTGCTGTTCTAGACGCTACTTCTTTTACCATTTGAGCACCCATATTTTCAATAGGATCTTTCAACTCAACTTCTTTAGCAACAGTCACACCATCTTTGGTAATGTGTGGAGCTCCATATTTTTTGTCAATTACAACATTTCTTCCTTTTGGTCCTAATGTTACTTTTACTGCATTTGCCAATGCATCAACGCCTCTCTTCATTCTATCTCTAGCGTCAACGTCAAATATTATTTCTTTTGCCATTTTAATAAATGTTTTTAATGTTATTATTTCTAATTTTTGAAGTTTACCCTACGATTGCGTAGATATCATTCTCTTTCATGATCAAATAATCACCTCCATCTATTTTGATTTCAGTTCCACTGTATTGACCATACAACACCTCATCACCAACTTTAACTGTCATTGGCTCTTCCGGTTTACCATTACCTACCGCCAATACTTTTCCTTTTCTTGGCTTTTCTTTAGCAGTATCTGGAATAATAATCCCTCCTACCGTTTTCTCTTCCGCTGCAGCTGGCTCTACTAGAACTCTATCTGCTAATGGCTTGATGTTTAATCCCATTTTCTATCTTTTTTTAATTGTTAAATTAATATTGTTTTCTGCTTCAAACCTTGTCATTTTTTATGCCAACAAGGAAACATGGTTTATTACCGACAAAATGACTTTCTATTGCAGAATTTATGACAAAAAAAAGTGTCATATTGACAAGCAATATGACACCAATTGTATCAATGTTTTCTATAGTATTATAATTATGGAGTAGTTGTAGTAGTATTTACTGGAGAACTTCCAATTTGAGATTGCTGTCCACCATTAGTTGAAGCAGGGTTTCCTATAAAAACTGAAATCAAACATACAAAAGCGATAACAGCCGCTAAGTACCAAGTTGCTTTTTCAATAGTCTCTGTAGACTGTGCAACATTTCCAATTTGGCTTACTGCACCAAAACTTGAATCAAGCCCACCACCTTTAGAGTTTTGAACCATTACTGCAAGTATTAACAATACACTCGCTAAGATTACTACTATACCTAAGATATAAATCATTTTTTCTAATTTTTAATTGTTGTCGTATTCCATTTTCTCTCGCAAAAATCGAATTCGGCTTGCAAAGAAAGTACTTTTTTCTGGAAAATTCAACATCAATTGCTCATATATTTTTATTGCTTTGGCAAACTTCCCTTGTTTGGCGTAAATCCCCGCTAATGTTTCCGTCACAAAATCTTCATTTTCCACTAAACTCAACCTACCTAATTCCTTAGGAGTTAAAGGCTCTTTGGTGACATCAATCTTTTTACTTTTATTGGCGATAAAATTATCTATTAAATCCTGAGCAGACGCTAGTGGTTTAGGTTCGGCTACTTTGTCATCAACCGATTTCATGGAAATCAACCAATCACTGAATTTAAGTGGAGTTTTAAATGCGGTTACTTCCTTCTTGTGAACATTCTTAACACTTTGTTCCGGTGCCTCTTTCTTTTCGACATTGAACCTATCTTCTTTGAGCAGTTCATCAACATCTAACTGTATAGTTGTATTTATTGCTTCCATAAGAATCCCCTGCTGCAGTTCATCATTTACCGCAACTTTGTTTATCTCCTTGATTTCTTTCGAATCATCAACCAGTTCTTCTGGCTTTTCCTTTTGAGGGAGATCCTTAATTATTTCCTCTTCTAAACTTGACTCTACCTTATCAATGATTGTCTGCATATTTTTGGCATAAATCAAATCATATAGAACTCCACGGTTAGGCGCAACAACAGCCGCCCTTTTAAGTTTTTCATCAAGAGACAAATCTCCCAAATTGTGCATGCCTTTTGCTAAAAGCAAATGAAAAACACTAGCATACGGATAAGTAGCAACCATTTCTTTCAGTAATGAAACATCTGTTTCCCTTACTGAATTAGGCTCTTTCATTAATGTTATCAATTCTTGACTATTCAATGTAATACGCTACTTTTTCACTACAAATTTAACATGATTATATAATATAGAAAGATATAATCAAGAAAGAGCGCTTCAATTCCGTATTTTTGCAAAATCAAAACAAATTCAAATGAATTTAAAGCACAAAAAGAAAATCTTCAATGAACCAGTTTATGGTTTTATTGCTACGCCTTATGAGAGTATCTTAAAAACCATAGATCATCCATATTTTCAAAGATTAAGACGCATTAAACAGTTAGGCCTAACACACATGGTTTATCCAGGTGCACTTCATACTAGATTCCACCACGCTATGGGCTGCACTCACTTGATGAGACAAGCTATTGAAACCTTAAGAAATAACGGACATGAAATAACAGACACAGAAGCTGAAGGTGTTTTATTAGCAATTTTGCTACATGATATTGGACACGGTCCTTTTTCTCATGCTCTGGAGCACACGATAGTTAAAGGAATGAATCATGAGGATTTATCAATCATATTCATGAACGAACTAAACAAAGATATGAATGGTCAATTGGACACTGCCATTTCCATCTTTACCAATAAATACCCTAAGAAATTTTTACACCAATTAGTATCTAGTCAATTAGACATGGATAGATTGGACTACCTGAAAAGGGACAGTTTTTACACCGGTGTATCTGAAGGAGTCGTTAGCAATCAAAGGATTATCAAAATGCTTGACATTGTGAATGATGAATTGGTAATCGAACAAAAAGGAATCTATTCCATAGAGAAATTCATTGTAGCTAGAAGATTAATGTACTGGCAAGTATACCTTCACAAGACTGTTATCAGTGCAGAATTTATGCTGGTAAAGGTTCTTGAAAGAGCTAAAGAACTTGCTAAACAGGGTAAAGAATTATTTTGTAGTCCTTCTTTGCATCTTTTCTTGTACAATGACATTTCTAAAAGCGATTTTCAAAGAAAAGAAATCATTGAAGCTTTTGCGCAATTAGATGATACTGACATTCTTGGAGCCATAAAAGTATGGACATCACACGATGATAAGGTCTTGTCATTATTATCAAGCATGATTATCAATCGTAATTTGCTTAAAATAAAAATGCAGCCAGAACCTTTTGACGACAATAAAATTCAAGCTAAGAAAGAAGAGATTGCTAGTCGATTGAACATCCCTATTGAAGAAACTGAGTACTTTGTTTTTAGTGATTGGATAGAAAACAATGCTTACAATCCTGAGTCGGATAGAATAAATATACTTTTTAAAGACGGTACCGTTAAAGATATTTGTGAAGCATCTGACAATTTAAACATTCAAGCATTGGCTAAACCAGTACGTAAACACTTTTTATGTTATCCCAAAATTTAAATTATGAAAATAGGAATCATTGGAGGAGGAAACCTCGGAAAATCAGATCGGAAGAGCGTCGTGTAGGGAAAGAGTGTAGATCTCGGTGGGCGCCGTAGCATTAAAAAAAAAAAAAAAAAATAAAAAAAAAAAAAAAAAAAGTAAAAAAAAAAGTATGAATAAGATGTTGAGTGTGTGATTGAATAAATGGATAAATTGATGAATATGCTGGTGAATATTGTCAGATTGAATAAAACAAAATATTACATCAGAGTCAAGAATATGTAACAGAAAATGAAAAAAGGACGATAGCTACACAGAAGCAAGTACAAATGGTTCATTGATGAGCTGAATACATCGCACAAGA
>CAJYBK010000234.1 GCA_913064955.1 uncultured Flavobacteriales bacterium | reverse complement strand
AACAATCTATATTTCTGTCCACTATAAAAAGTCAACATCATATCTGCTTTATCCCCAGGAAACAAAACAGCTGTATTCATTTGACCGTTATGGATATAATTCTCAAGTGCTGGTCTACATGTTTTCTTAGTAAATGAACGGCAACCTTGCGCATTTGTCAAACTTGGAATCAAAAGCGCTAAAAATAATAATATGCTAAAAAATCTCATCTATTCAATCGTTATTAATATGTATAATCTACTCTTATTTCAGAGATTAACTGAGTAATCTCTTTAAGTAATTCATCACTCATAGTAAGAGAAATCTGCTGTCCTATAATTGGCATGCCGTCCTCATCAACTGTGCCTTCCGTAAGTTTCTTTTCTTCTGTAATCTGCTGAAATAACTCCTCTAACTCTTTCATATTGAAAGTCACTTCAATTAAATCATCATTGTCTCCATATGACTCCAACAACTTTACCAAATTTTCAATCGAATACTTCTGCTCCGCAATTCTTTGTTTGATTGCTTCGTTATTTGGGTTCAAAACAGCCAATTGCGTTGCCAAATAAACTCCTTCTAACCATCCTCCACAAATAATCAGAGCGGAAATACTTTCTCTTCCTTCATCATGCAATTGAGCATCCATTGACCAGAAAGTTTCAGAAATAATCGATTGCATTGAATCTTTATCAGCGACATTAATTTCAATTCGATCTGTAGTTTCTTTGGTAAAGACTTGCCCCATTCCTAAATCATTGCCCAGTTTTTCAGCACAAGATAGATACATGTACATATCATTATCCTGTCCAAATACGCTTGCATAATTAAGATCTGCTCCATATATACCCATCGCTAATGCCTTTGAGCTAATTCCTGTAAACTCATCCAATTTCATTGGATCTAAAGGTAGGTTCCATTCATAAGTAGCACCTGCTTGTTTCAGAATATTAACCGTTTCTATGGGAGATGGTATATTGAAAAATATATTTTCAATTTTTTCCGTTCTGTCTTGAACAGTGGAATCTTTCTTCACTAAACTTGAATTGGATTCAACAGTAGCCGTATCCCCACATGAAGTGAGCAACACAGTTGAAAATCCAGCAAAAGCCAATACATTTCTAATATTCATATTAATCTAGTTCTTGGCCGTAAAGATAGTTTAATAATTCATATTTTAAAAGTCCAATATTAGATTTTATCAACGCTTTTTACCGAGTGAAAACATATTCGTTTTCAGAGGACAATTGATTATTATAAGAATATCCATCCAAGTCAAACGCCTTTAGTTCCGACTTATCTTCAAGATTATTTTGAATAATAAATCTACTCATGGTTCCTCTCGCTCTTTTCGCAAAGGTCATAATTGCCTTGAATTCTCCATTTCTTTCTTCTTTGAAAGCACAATTAATTACTTCGTTTTTTATTTTCTTAAAATCAACTGCCTTACTATATTCATTAGAAGCAAGGTTCACCACGACTTCATTTGGCGAAAGTTCCTCTTTTAATGCATCGGTTATTTTTGTCCCCCAGTACTTATATAAGTTAGTAATTTTTGGCGTAACCTTTAAAGATGTTCCCATTTCTAATCTATAAGGTAGAATAAGATCTGAAGGTTTTAACAACCCATATAAACCACTCAATATCCTTAGTTTGTCCTGCGCACATTCCAGATCATTCTCCGAAAATGAATTGGCGTCTAAACCACGATAAGCCTCGCCTGTAAAAACAAACAAGGCAGACCTTGCAGTATCATTAAATGGGAAATTCCAATTATAAAATCTTTCAAAGTTTAATGCCGCAATCTCATCACTTACAGACATCAATTTCTTAATTTGTTTAGCACTAAGTTTTTGAAGTTTATTGACTAGATATTCACTATTAACAATTAACCGAGGTATTGTTGTCGGTTCATAAATCTTTGCATTGTCAAAATCAAGCGATTTCGCTGGTGATAGTAAAATTTTCATACTCGTAATTTATGATGCTTTAAATTTAAGTGTAAATACAGGATGACCTGAGGATTGATCTAAAATAATACTCCCGTCTAATTGCTCAGTCAAAGTTTTTATCAATTCCATTCCCATTGTTTTATGATTTTCCCAAATCTCATTGTCAAATCCTGGTCCATTATCGGATATTACCACTGTTGTGTCACCCAGAACTGTCTGTTTCAAAGAGATACGTATACATGGATCTTCAACGTTTTCAAAACCATATTTCAGCGAATTGGTTATTACTTCATTAAGTACTAAAGCAAAAGGAGTTAATTCATTTAAATTGATTGAACAATTTTGAATATGGCGTTCTACCGAAACTGAATTATTGACATCGTAAGATGTTACCAAGTCATCCACAAGTTCTTCAATATAAGTTTTCATTTCCACTTTAGACAAGTCCTCTGTTTCGTACAGTTTCTCGTGAATCTTAGACATGGACCTTATCCTATTCTGACTACTTTTAAACAATTCTAATGCCTCTTCATTATCTGTAAAATGAGATTGTAATCTAAATAAACTTATAATAATTTGAAGATTGTTTTTGACACGATGGTGTACCTCTTGCAACAAAACTGTTTTCTCCTTCTCACTTTCTTTAATCTCCTGCGTTCTCTCTTCAATTTTTGACTCAAGATAAGCTTGTTGGTTTCGTAATTTAGTAGTTCTGTATTCTGTAAAATAATATATTACAATAATGAAAATGATTAAACAAAGTAATAAAAACCATATCGTACTGAAAAAAGAAGGAGATGGCTTTTTAATTCTAAAATTTATAGTTGCTATTTGTGAAAAATCGTTACCATATTGTTTCACTTTAAATGTATAAAGGCCTGGTGCTAAATTTGAATAAATCGCATTTCTACTAGTCGTAGGTGGTGACCATTGTTTATCAAAGCCTTCCAAAAAATAGGTATAATTGATCCCGCTTGGATTTAAAAAATCAATTGCAAAAAAATCAAATGAAATATGATTCTCATTGGTTTCAAATGTAATGTTCTTAGGAATTCCAAACCAATTTTTAACACCTCCAACTAGTTTATTATCATCAATTCTTTCCAGAAACAGTTTAATACTGCTGATGTATACAGGAGTGTTATAGGAATAATTAAAGTCATATTCTGGAATATATTTGTGAATCCCTTTTACCGTGGAGAAATAAATTTCACCATTTTGATTTTCAAAAAAACCTTTAGAATTTAACTCAACACCTTTAAAGCCTTCTTCATAGCCGTAGTGTTTTATTTTAGCAATTTCACTTTTACTATCTAATGATATCCTATCTAATCCTTTATTTGTTCCACACCACAAAAACCCTTTTTCGTCTGAAAATAAAACATAAACTAAGTCAGATGTTAAGCCATTATTTATATCATAATTGACAAAGTGATCACCGTCCCATCTTGAAATACTTCGATCTGTTCCAACCCAAATAAAACCGTTTCTATCTAAGGTTACATTTCCTACATACGTGTTCTTTAAGTCCTTTTTTGTTAATTGATAAACTCCATCTACTTTGAGATAACAACCTACGTTTGTACCCACTACTAAATCTTGATTGGCGTCTAGACACAGTGAATAGGCATTTCCAATTTCATTTTCAAATATTCTTTTCGCTTTGCCTTCTGAAATTTCCCAAACCCCATTAGAAACTGTCCCTACGTATAGGATATCTTCTGAGACGAGAAGAGATTTCACGAACATACCTTTGAATTCAAACTGATTCTTAACAGATAAATCAGGCGATACTATGCTTAGACCACTTCGTGTTCCTACCCAGACATTATTCTGACTATCCTGAGCTAACACTCTTGTGCTGTTTCCTGCTAAACCATTTGATTGAGATATATGCTCAACTTTGTAGCCATCATAAATAAATATTCCTTCTTCGTTATTAGCTACCCAAACTCGGCCAAGGTGATCCTCCAACACCCCGAAATTATCTGATTTATTTAGTCCCTTTACGTTTTTAAAAAAAGAGAATGGTGTGTTTACAATTCCAACTACTCCCTCTCCAGAAGAACCAAACCAAATATTTCCTTGCGCATCAAAACAAGCAGAAGTTAATTCATACGCTCCGCCTCCTTTTTCTTCTGCAAAAAAATCGACAGTTGCATTTTCAATACTATAAGCACCATTCTTTGATGTGACCCATATTTTCGCATTGTTTTCTACTAAAAAATCTGTTATTCGTATTTCCTTTTTGTATTCACCATAGGGTAATTCAATTTTAGACACAACTCCATTTGAATCAATAAAAAGCCCTTGTTTCTCCGTTCCCAAATAGGTTAAATCGTTATGTTTGAAGGCTACATGCAAATTATAAGGATAGGTTTTCGCATATTTTTGCACCTTATTTACAACATCCAAAACAATCAGTTTATTATTCGCTGTAATCAATAATTCATCACCAACTGATCTTAAATTTGGCTTTGTCACAAAGGGTAATGCTAAATCTGAAGTAACCAAAATCAATTGATCATTCTCAATATATCCTA
Organism: uncultured Flavobacteriales bacterium; assembly: GCA_913064955.1. Taxonomy (GTDB): domain Bacteria; phylum Bacteroidota; class Bacteroidia; order Flavobacteriales_D; family Parvicellaceae; genus Parvicella. Next base: position 819 of record CAJYBK010000234.1, on the reverse strand, counting down.
GATTTGCTCCAGCAACCCATATTCTTCCATAACTATCTTTTTCTATGGAATTGACACCAGGAAAATCTTCAGAAAATTCTATTATTTTTGAGATTCTATTATTCTCAATAATGGATATACCACCCCATGAAGAAACACAAAAAATTCTTCCTTTCGCATCTTCTTCAATGTCTAATACAATGTTACCTGCTAGACCTTTACTTTCATCAAAAGTACTAAATGATACTCCATTAAAACATGCCACCCCACCTCCGGAAGTAGCAGCCCAAAGCATTCCTCTTGAATCAAACAATATTTCATTCACTTCGGACTGAGGTAATCCTGATGAAATAGAGTACTTGACAAAGTTTGACTCCTGTGCATTTATGGACACAAAAAAACAAGCAAAAATGAATAATTGTATATACTTATATGTATGCTTTCTAAAGTTCAAATAAGTTCTTTTACTCAAAGATAACACTATTCGATTTTTAATACACTTTTTCTTATTTTACTTTGGTATTTACCTCCTGGATAATGATCATTATAATCCATATTTAACCAAACATTGCCGCTAGCATCGGTATAATAAAATATAGGCTTATTTTCACTTTCTAAGACAAATAATTCATTCTTAATGAAATAGGCAATTTTTTCTAAATCCTTAATATCACCTATTTTCAATTCTGGATATAGATGCCCCACTACTCTATCACCAATCTGCACTTCTGTTCTTACCAATTCCACTTCTCCTCCAACAGCGGTTAACAAGCCTGCAATTAAAATAGAATAATCATCACAATCACCTTTTACTTTATCATCATCTTCCAACTGATTCAA
>CAJYBK010000233.1 GCA_913064955.1 uncultured Flavobacteriales bacterium | reverse complement strand
CCTCAAAACTTTCAGGTTGTATGTCCAAGGCTGCGTTATAATAAGTTTCAGCCAATGGACTTAATTCCTTAGCATATATGTTTGCTAAGTGGTGCAACGCATCGTAGTAATTAGCATCAATTTCAATTGCCGTTTGATAAGATGATTTCGCCTTTTCTCCTTCGCCTTGCAATTCGAAAATCATTCCTTTCCAAAAATAAGCAGGTGCATGAAACTTATCTGCACGAAGTGCAGAGTTCAAATTAGCCATCGCCTTTTCAAAATTTGGCTTCCCCATATTAATTCTAGCTTCCAAGACTTGCGCTTCTACATGAGTAGAATCCATTTTTAGAGTTTCCAAAAGATAAATCTCCGCTTGTTCGTATAAAATAGGATTCTGATTAGCCCCAGCTTGATTAAAAAGAATGTCTGCTTTCATAAAGGTTAATGCAGGTACCTCAGGAGTTAAATTTAGCGCTCTATTAATATCTACAATAGCATTGTCAAAATCATAGATTCCTTTGTAGTAAAAAGCTCTTTTGTAATAGCCGTTTGGACTTTCTGGATTATTTAGGATTTCATTGTTTATTTCATCTAATGAACTTTCTTCTGTTACAGAAGACTCAATCTTCTCCGATTCGGAAACTTCTGTTTCTACCTGCTCATTACAAGAAATAAGTAGAATTAGAGTAAATAATATTATTGTAAATATTCTCATAAGTATGTAAACAAAAAATGCCCAAGTGAAGCACTTGGGCAAATTTACATATTAATTACAAAATTAACTTATCTAATTGAACCAAAGGTCTAACCTAAAGACTCAATGACTGCTTTTTCTAATTCTTCGGTTAATTCAGGATTGTCTTTCAATAGATCTTTTACTGCATCTCTTCCTTGACCTAATTTAGTTTCACCGTAACTATACCAAGAACCACTTTTCTTAACAATTCCATTGTCTACTCCGATATCTAATATTTCGCCAATTTTTGAAATACCCTCACCGTACATGATATCAAATTCCGCTTGTCTAAAAGGTGGAGCCACTTTGTTCTTCACGACCTTCACTCTAGTTCTATTACCCATGATAGCATCTCCATTTTTAATTGCAGATGATCTTCTGATATCAATTCTTACAGAAGCGTAAAATTTAAGAGCATTACCACCAGTAGTAGTCTCTGGATTTCCAAACATCACACCAATTTTCTCTCTCAACTGATTGATAAAAATACAGCAAGTATTCGCTTTATTAATAGAGCCTGTTAGTTTTCTTAATGCTTTAGACATTAATCTAGCTTGCAATCCCATTTGGCTGTCTCCCATTTCGCCTTCAATCTCCGCTTTAGGAGTTAGGGCTGCTACAGAATCCACTACCAAGATGTCTATTGCACCTGATCGAATAAGATTGTCAGCAATTTCTAAAGCTTGCTCACCATTATCTGGCTGAGAAATCAATAGATTTTCCACATCAACACCTAGTGCTTTTGCATAAAATTGATCAAATGCGTGCTCTGCATCTATAATGGCAGCAATACCACCATTTTTTTGACATTCTGCAATTGCATGAATCGCTAGAGTTGTTTTACCTGAAGACTCAGGACCGTAGATCTCAATTATCCTCCCTTTAGGTAATCCACCAACCCCTAAGGCTTTATCTAGCGCAATCGAACCTGTAGAAATTACATCCATTACCTCAATTGCTTGATCTCCTAATCTCATGATGGCACCTTTGCCATATGATTTGTCCATTCTATCTAACGTTGCCTGCAACGCTTTTAACTTTTCTTTATTTACTTCTGCCATTTTTTTGATTTGTTTTCAGCAAAGATATATGGATTAGAACGTAAAGACTTTACGTTATGAAATTATTTTCGATTTTGTTTCAGATATTAACAAAATCATGTTTCAGAAAGTATCTGTGCCGAATGATCCTTCGTCTTAACTTTCTCAAAAATAGCCGTTATCACTCCGTTTTCATCCAAAACGAAGGTCTTTCTGTGTATGCCGTCATATTCTCTACCCATGAACTTCTTTAAACCCCAACATCCGTATGCCTCGATCATTTTACGTTCTGTATCTGCAATTAAGTCAAAAGGAAGGTTGTACTTATCTATAAATTTATTGTGCGACTTTTCATTATCTGCACTCACACCTAGTATTTCAAATCCTTTAGACTGCAAGTCTTTATAATTATCCGACAAATTGCAACTTTCTGCCGTACAGCCAGGCGTATTATCTTTTGGATAGAAATAGATAATGAGTTTTTTTCCTTTGTAATCAGATAATTTAACTGTTTCTCCTGTTTGAATTACTCCTTCGAAATCTGGAGCCTTCTCTCCTATCTTAAATGTTTTCATAAATGTGATTTTGTTTTACAACAATTAATTACTCATTTTTGTTTCCTTCAAATTCAACATATTCAAAGAATTTCCTTTTAACCCTGAGACCTTTTTATTTAAGAACCTTAAAGTCTCTGCATAAAACAATGGGATTACTGGTGCTTCATTATGAATTATCTGTTGCATGTCCTTATAATACTCATATCGCAAAGCTGTACTATCTTCAATTAATGCCAACTCATACAATTCGTCAAACGTATTGTTTTTGAAATGTGTATAATTCAGACCATTTTCTGGGTAGAAATTTTTACTATAGAATAATTGAAAATAATTAATTGCATCTGGATAATCTGCTATCCAACTCTTTCTATAAAAGTTAGATTCAAACTGAGCGATACTTTGACTCATATAACTAGTTGTTTGAATATCCACCTCTACATCCAAACCTAAATCAGATAATGATTTTTGAATGTATGTGCATAACAACGTATACTCTGCAGTTGCCACTAACTTAATCTGTGGTATTTCTGTAAAATCATTGTAACCTGCTTCTGCCAATAGTTTCTTGGCTTTATTTAAATCATATGTAAAACCTTCTATGGCATACGCTTCATAGCCAGGCATTCCTTTAGGTATAAATCCTGTTACAGCCGGAATCCCAATATTATTTCGCATATATTTTATCAATGATTTAGTGTCTATTGAATAACCTACTGCCTGACGAACCAACTTATTTTGCAATGGGCTAGATTTTACTATATCAAACCTATCATCTACTAATATCCCTAGATAATCTGTATTTAACCATGGATTCTTCTGTAAATAAAAATCTTCTCTTAGTTTTTCATTTAGTTCTCCATCAGGATTAATTAATTCATCTTTTTCACTTTCGTTTAACCCTGAAATCATTTCCAATTTTCCGTTTCTAAACTCAACGAATTCAACGTGTCTATCTTTTATAAAAGAAACAGAAACAGCATCTAAGTATGGTAATTGATTTCCTGCCGCATCTTTTTCAAAATAGTTTTCGTTTTTAACTAATACTAATTTCACATTTCTCTTCCATTTTCTAAAAACAAAAGGTCCAGAGCCTACTGGATTCTCCCCAAAGTTATTAGCATAATGTTCGACCGCTTCTCTAGGCACTATACCACAATTTGGAAGCGACAATTGATATAAGAAAGATGGCTGAGAACTATTTAAGTATATTTTAACAACACTGTCACCTTCAGCTATCACTCCTTTAAACAGAGAAGCTTCACTTCTATCAATGTTCTGAAAAATGTAGAGCCCAGGAGATCTTGTATCTGGGTCCATAATTCTTAGAAAAGAATAAACCACATCATCTGCAGTTAACAGTCTTTTTTTATCACTACCAAAAACTTCGTGTTCATGAAAATGAACATCATTTCTCAAATGAAAAGTATATAGTTTTCCATTATTAGTAATTTCCCAAGACTTTGCTACACTTGGAATGATATTCATATTCTCATCCAGTGACACCAGTCCATTAAATATTTGAGAAACTGCTAAAAGATCTTCGTAATGATGAGCAATAGCAGGATCTAAAGTATTAATTCCTGCCGACTCATTGTATCTAAAAACAGTCTTGCCATCATGCTCTCCAGCATTCTTTTTACCTCCACAAGCCGTTAAAAAAAATATGGCAATTCCTACTAAAACTATCTCCTTAATCATATTGTTTGTATTAATAGGTGTAAGAATAAGAATTTAGGTGCTTCACACGAAATGCATCACTCGGAATTACTAACAACAAAATGTAATTACTGCTAAAAAATAAACCCTGAGACAAGTGCAAATATCATTGCAACTTTAATAACCAAACTACTTCTTTTGGTTTTAAGAGACCAACTTTTACCGAAGAACATAAAAAACAATGCTAAGAAAATCAACAACTCCGTAATAAAGAAAAATATGCTTTTTGCACCAAGATCAGCAAATATTTTATACGTGAAATTGCCCCAAATCAGACCAGCAATTACCAATACTACACCAGCAAAAACCATTGCAAAATCTCTTCCTACCAATACTGGAAAAGTTTTACACTTCATCACTTCGTCACCTTTTACGTCTTGAACATCTTTAATCACTTCTCTTGAGAACGTAGTCAAAAAACTACAGGACATTAACAACAACAGAACATCCATCTTTCCTGGTGCAATTAGAGATACGTCATTATCCAGCATAAGTGATGGTTGTAAATTAATTAATACCACACCAACAGGTAGCCAAATAGCAAAAAAAGCAATAGATAGATTTCCTATAATTGCCACTCTCTTTAAAAGATATGAATAAAACCACAATCCCCATATTGGGAGCAACATGAACACAATAACATAGTCATATTCGAAAACAGAAAACCCAATACCAACCGCAATTACATTCAATAAGAAATAAATTTGCCAAGTACTTTTTGCAGTAAAAGGATATTTCTTTTGGGGATGATTTATTTTATCAATTTCTTGATCATAAAAATCATTAATTAAATAACCTGCCGCAGCAATGAAGCAAGCAGCAATAACAAAGAGTATATTTTCAACTACTAAATTCTCCGCTTTGGAATAGTCTAGGCTGCTTGACATCTTCCAAAAGACTAATCCAACGAGCGCTGTTATCCCAATATTTAAAGGCCTAAATACTTTCAAAACTCAATTCTCGGATTCTTCTTTAAATCTGGCCAATGACCTTGAACTCTCAAAGTTTGTTCAATTACATCTCTAACACACCCTTTACCGCCATCGATGTGCGAAATATAATCCGCAATTTCTCTTATTTCCACTGCAGAATTATGAGGACAAGTTGCCACGCCAACATTAGACAAGCATTCGTAGTCCGGCAAATCATCTCCCATATACAAAACTTCAGCTAACTCAATGTGTTGTTTTTGACAATACTCTGACAAAGTATCGAACTTCGCATAGACTCCCATAAAAACATCCTCAATACCCAGGTAGTGCATTCTTTCTTTGACCTTTACAGAAGTTCCTG
>CAJYBK010000232.1 GCA_913064955.1 uncultured Flavobacteriales bacterium | reverse complement strand
AACAATTTCTATGGAATTATAATTGTTAGCTCTTTAGGATTATGAGGTTGTTTTGGATTTTAATAACTTAACTAAAAATAAACACCAACCAGCAATCATCAATACACCACCCAATGGAGTTAATGGAATCATCGCGTAGTTAACAGCATTGATATTCCATTTATGGTTTAGGGCCAAGATGTAGATGCTAAATTAAAAAAGAATCGTTCCGGTTATGATAATTTTTAGTGCTATTTTGGTTTTTTCTAGTTTCCAAAATTGAGTGAGTAAAACTAATATAAGCAATCCGAGTCCCTGAAAAAGTTGATAGAGTACTCCTGTTTTCCAACTTTCAATATGCTTGGGTAAAATACCAGGAAGTTTTTCTAATGCGTGCGCACCAATTGCACCAAAAGTAATCCCAAGTATTACAAAAAGGAATGCTATAATAATATGCTTTCTAAATTGATTATCTAAGTCCATTGTCTTTTTGTTGAAGGTAATCTTGTAAAATTATTACAGCACTAATTTCATCTACTAATGCTTTGTTTTGCCTTTTTTTCTTGCTCATACCACTTTGTGCTATTACACTCGAGGCCATTGTTGAGGTGAATCTTTCATCTAAAGTTTCCACTTTAATATCCTTGAATTTTCTTGTTAAGTGAGTAGTGATTTTGGTCACCTCTTTGGAACTGTCGGTTGCTGTGTTTTGCAATGTTTTAGGTAGTCCAATAACAATTGCTTCGACTTTGTTTTTGATGCAGTAATCTTCTAAAAAAGATACCAATTCACTTGAATGAACGGTAGTCAGTCCTGAAGCAATGATTTGAAGTTCATCCGTAGCGGCTATTCCTACACGTTTAGTTCCATAGTCTATGGCAATGATTTTTGGCATATGGCAAAGATAGTCTTCTCTTCTTTTTAAAATAGAAACCAAACAGTATATTTGTAATTCAAACAAATAAGGAACAAAGCAATACTTAAAAAACATCATAGAACAGGCGTGGTAGAATAGAGAAATGCTCAAAGAAGCAGGAACTCAAGAAGCAATCAATGCGGTTATTGAGGAAATTGAAAAAGGTAGATTGCGAACAGCAGAACCTAATGGAGATGATTGGAAAGTGAATGAATGGGTGAAGAAGGCAGTAGTGATGTATTTTCCAATTAGAAAAATGGAAACCATTGAAGTTGGTCCTTTTGAGTTTCATGATAAAATGGCGCTGAAAAAGGACTATGCAAAATTAGGCGTAAGAGTTGTTCCTCATGCTATTGCTAGGTATGGTGCCTTTGTAGCAAGTGGTGTAATTATGATGCCGTCTTATATTAATATTGGCGCCCATGTAGATAGTGGTACTATGGTAGATACGTGGGCTACAGTAGGCTCATGTGCTCAAATTGGCAAGAATGTTCACTTGAGTGGTGGAGTAGGTATTGGAGGAGTTTTAGAACCGCTTCAAGCAAGTCCAGTTATTATTGAAGATGGCGCATTTATCGGAAGTAGATGTATAGTTGTGGAAGGAGTAAGAGTAGGTAAGGAAGCGGTGCTTGGTGCAAATGTGGTCTTAACAAAATCTACAAAAATTATTGATGTTACTGGCTCTGAACCAATTGAAATGAAAGGATATGTTCCTGCTAGAAAAGTCGTTATTCCTGGAAGTTATACCAAGAAATTTGCAGCGGGTGAATACCAAGTACCATGTGCATTAATTATAGGAGAGAGAAAGGCTAGCACAGATTTGAAGACATCATTGAATGATGCTTTGAGAGAGCATGATGTGGCGGTTTAGTAATTAGTTTACTGTTTTGCTTATGGTCCTTTTCTTAATTGATAAGCCCCATTGATACATTTGTTCATCTCAGTTTTATAACAAAAGATTAGATTTAAATAAAAAAATGAAATTACTACTTCCTCTATTTTTTGTTTTCAACTATTCGTTATTTGGTCAGGTAAATTATGAATCGGAAAACATTTTGCTGCTGGATAATTGGCAAGATTCTTCGCTCTATGCTAATTTTTATAGTGCCAAGTACAATGAAGTATGGGGTTTTACAAGAGACGGAGTGGAGTATGCGGTAATAGGAAGTACAGAAGGGATTCATGTTTTCAAAATAGAAAGTAATGACACATTAAATTTAATATGGGAAGATAGGGTTACATCTCCTAGTGCCTCAAATGTTATTCATCGTGACTTTCATGATTTGAATAATTATCTATATGCTGGGTGCGCTGAACGTTCATGGTTGTATCGTTTTGATTTGTCCTATTTACCAGATAGTTTGCATCGTGATACTGTCTTTAATCTTCATGCAATTCATAATTTATTTATTGATACAGCTGCATCTGTTATTTATCTGGATAATGATTTTTTAGGAACTTCATCTAAATACGAAATTTTTCCAAACGGAGATATAAATGAAACTTCACTTCTGGATTTACCATTTTATGCACATGATTTTTTTGCTAGGAATGACACACTTTTTGCAAATTGTGGTCATGAAGGATTGTTGGTAATAGATTATAATGTTTCAACACCAATTTATAGTTCTTTAGAATTTTATTCTGATAAAGGATATAATCATTCCGGGTGGCTTAGCAATGATGGGTTAATTTATGCATTTGCGGATGAAACAGCGGGTAAAAGAATTAAGATTTGTGATGCTTCAGATCTAACAGATATTGAAGTTCTTTCCATGATAGATATTCCTTATTATGACAATTTAGTAGTTCATAATCTTTTAATGAAAGATTCCTTCTTATATGTTAGTTACTATGAAGCCGGATTACAAATTTTTGATATTTCTGATCCTAGTTTTCCTCAGAGAGTCGCTTATTTTGATACTTATCAACCGGCTAATCAAGGCTCGTATTATGGAGCTTGGGGAGTTTTTCCATTCCTAACAGATGATAAGATATTAGTATCAGATATGCAGTCAGGTCTATTTCTTTTGAAATTAGAAACGGATTATTTGATAGACAGCTCTGATTCTCAGCAACAATGTACGATATCCATTAAAAACAGTATAGTTGAAAATGACGGTTTATTGTACTTAAGTGTTTCAAATCTTGATTTTCCTGCATTGGGGAGAGTTTATGATATGAAAGGTTCGATTGTTTCAAGTGTTTTGATAGGAACTGGCGTAAATTCAATATCTTTAAATGAAATAGCTTCAGGGGCATATATAATTCAGTTTTACCTTAATGATAAAATTCTAGGTATTGAAAAGTTCTTCAAAAAATAAGTATTCTCTTCAACAAAAAAGGCGATAATCAAATTATCGCCTTTTTTGTGAATTATATATTTTTGAGATTATCTCAATGTACTTGGGCAAACACCTTCCGTCATTGGTAAACCTAATTTCTTGATGGCTCCATATCCTCCTTTGATATCTATCATGTTGTGAATGCCTCTACTCTTAAGTATAGAAGCAGCAATTACCGAACGATAGCCTCCAGCACAGTGAATGTAAAATTTTCCATCTTTTGGAAACTCTGCTAAGTAATCATTTAAGAAATCCAAAGGTGCAAAGTTAGCATCGGCTAATCTTGAACTATTGAACTCGCCACCTTTTCTGACATCAAAAATAGGATTGTGATTATTTTGCCAATCTGAAACAAACTGATCAGCAGAAATTGATTCAATAGTTCCAACTTCTTTACCTGCGTTTTTCCAAGCGTCAAAACCTCCTTTAAGGAATCCAATTGTACCGTCAAAACCAACTCTCGAAAGTCTCGTTATAACTTCGGTTTCTCTTCCTTCTGGGCAAACCAACAAAATTTCTTGCTTTACATCTTGAATCAGCGCTCCAACCCATGGAGCAAAACCTCCATCAATACCTATGAAGATAGAATTAGGAATATGCCCTTGCACAAAGTCATTTTGATTTCTAACATCTAAAACTATTGCTCCAGTTTCATTTGCTGCAGCTTCGAATGCTTCTGGCGATAAAGCAGTATCACCTCTTTCTAAAACCACATCAATACTTTCGTAACCTTCCTTATTCATTTTAACATTCAAAGGGAAATAGGCTGGGGGCGGAGCCAAACCATCGGTTACTTCTTTTATAAAGTCTTCCTTAGTCATGTCTGCACGTAAAGCATAGTTGGTTGCTTTTTGCTCTCCAATAGAACCAACAGTTTCTTTACTTAAATTTTTTCCACAAGCACTACCTGCACCATGTCCTGGATACACAATGGTATCGTCTGGTAGCGTCATGATTTTGGTTCTTAAACTTTCAAATAGTATTCCTGCCAATTCTTCTTGCGTCATAGATGCTGCTTTCTGAGCCAGATCAGGTCTTCCTACATCGCCAAGAAAAAGAGTATCTCCACTAAAGATAGCGTGCTCTTTTCCCGCCTCATCTATTACAAGATAAGTAGTGCTTTCCATCGTGTGACCAGGAGTATGTAACGCCTTAATGATGATGTTACCAATTTTAAACTCTTGGTTATCAGTAGCAATAGTCGCTTTGAAATTAGGGTTAGCGTTAGGTCCGTAAACAATTTCTGCACCCGTTTTTTCTGCTAGTGTTACGTGTCCACTCACAAAATCCGCATGAAAGTGTGTTTCAAAAATGTATTTGATTTTAGCATTGTCTGCCTTTGCTTTGTTGATGTAGTTTTGAACTTCTCTTAATGGGTCAACAATTGCTGCTTCACCATTTGATTCAATGTAGTAGGCTCCTTGTGAAAGGCATCCTGTATATATTTGTTCTATTTTCATTTTTTAATTTTTTTAAATGTAAAAATATTAAACATTTTAAGTTTTTATGTGATAATCATTACATTCAGTTCTTAAACTCTTTATATATAATATAAAACGCCATAAATAATGTAAACCATCCAAATCCTTTTTTAAGTTTTTTGCCACTTTTAACAAATATGGTTGAACCATAAGGAATATTATTTGTGCTTAAAGTTAAGCCTGTTTTATCATCAATTATTTTAAGTTCTGATGTTCTAGAAATTACAATGTTAATATCATTTCCATCTGTATCTTTTCCTGCAACTGTTCTTAAATCTTCTATTGCAGCTTTCCCAGCAAATTTGGTAACTAGTTTATTTTCTTCAGAAATATTTCCTGCAACACCTCCAACGTGGAATGTTCTTAATGTTAACTGGGTACCTGGTTCACCAATTGATTGCGCCGCAATAACTCCAACTGCTTCACCTTTTTGTACCATTTTTCTAGTAGACAAACTGTGTCCGTAACATTTCGCACAAATTCCTTTTTTAGCCTCACATGTTAATGCTGAACGAACTTCTACACTATCAATGGTAGAATTCTCAATTCTTTTTGCAATTTCATCAGAAATTTCTTGTCCAGATTGAACCAAAACTTCTTCTGTAACTGGATCA
>CAJYBK010000231.1 GCA_913064955.1 uncultured Flavobacteriales bacterium | reverse complement strand
TAGCCTTGTGTTCATGCCAAATAAATATCCCTGCATCGTCTTTTCTCAGATCCTGTTGCTTAACCTCAATCTCTTCATCATGTCCTCCCTTCAATAAAACCTTATGAAGTTCTTGAGTCCCAGAGGTGTCGGCCAGGTTTATTATTTTAAAATCCATCTGACCCTCTAATAACATTTGCACATCCTCATCTGGTTGATCTACGACAACAACATTATCAGAAAGTAGCTCAACATACTCCTTCTCTTTCACCACTGCATCATCACTGAAGTAAAGCAACGACCCAACTATGATTCCTACACCTACTTGTCCAATTACTTTGAACTTACCCGCTAATCCTTTTTTGTTCTTTTTGAAAACCTTAATGTAATCATCCAGGAAACCAATCAACCCTAACCATACTGTTGCTACCAACATGGTGATGGTATAGATGTTGTTCAACTTTGCAAACAATAACGTAGGCACAAGGATGGCAGTTAGAATAATCAACCCACCCATTGTAGGCGTTCCTGCTTTTTCGTTTTGTCCTTCTAATCCTAAATCACGAATGGATTCCCCTACTTGCAATTTTTGTAATAGACGAATCAATCTTCCGCCTAAGACCATAGAAATAAGCAATGAAACAATAATTGCCATTGCCGCTCTAAATGAGATATACTGGAATAGCCCTGCCCCAGGCACATCCATCTCTTGTAAATATTCAAATAAATGGTATAGCATTATTTATTCAAGTTTTTTAAGGTTTCTGTTACTATTTGCATATCATCAAAAGGGAAGGTTTCCGTTCCAATGATTTGGTAATTTTCATGACCTTTTCCAGCCACTAATAAAATATCTCCTCTATGCGCCAGTGCACATGCCGTGTTTATTGCTTCTTTTCTTTTGGTAATCGCCAAGACTTTTTTCATATCCTCATCACTGACACCTGCTTTCATTTCTTGAATGATGCTATCTGGATCTTCTGTTCTGGGGTTGTCAGAAGTAAGAATTACTTGATCTGAAAGTTTAGCGGCAATTTCTGCCATGATAGGTCTCTTACCCTTATCTCTATCTCCACCGCAACCAACAACGGTAATCACCATCTCATTACCCTTTCGGATATTTTTTATTGTCTTCAGTACATTCTCTAAAGCATCAGGTGTGTGAGCATAATCTACAATTCCGATTACTCCAGTTTCAGTCACTACCTGCTGGAACCTACCAGCTGGCGGCTCCAAATTTGACAAAGCAGCCAACACCTCCAACTTATCTCTACCCAGCAAGACTGCCGCTGCATAAGCCACAGTAGCGTTATAGGCATTAAAATCACCTATTAACTTTAAATAAGTATCTTTCTTATCTAGCTCTAAATGAAGACCAGCAAAACTGTGTTCTATTACTTTAGTTTTAAACTCTGAAGGAGCATTCACACTATAAGTATGCACTTTTGCTTTAGAGTCCTGCACCATGGTAGCGCCATGCGTTTGATCTGCATTAACTAAAGCAAATGAACCTTCTGGCAAAGCATCAAAAAATCCTTTCTTAGCAATTATATAATTGTCAAACGTCTTATGATAATCTAAGTGGTCACGTGTGATATTTGTAAAAACACCTCCGGCAAATTTCACTCCGTGAATCCTATGCTGATCCACCGCATGTGAACTCACCTCCATGAAGCAATACTTACATCCTTTTTCTACCATCTTAGATAGCAGATCGTTTAGATCCAAAACATTAGGTGTGGTATGTGTTGATTCAATCACTTCATTATGAATCTTATTCACAACGGTAGAGATCAACCCGACCTTTAATCCAAAAAGGCGAAACAAATCATACATTAAAGTAACAGAGGTTGTTTTACCATTTGTTCCAGTAACGCCAATCAATTTCAACTTCTCAGAAGGATTATCGTAAAAATTGGCAGCAATGACACCCAAAGCCTTTGCAGAGTCCAACACCTTAACATAAGTGATTCCTTTTTGCAAAACTTCCGGCAACTCCTCACACACTATACTTTCAGCACCATCTTTTATTGCCTTTTCAATAAAGACATGCCCATCCACTTGCGTACCTTTCAGTGCAACAAACATGGTAAACGGCCCTACTTTTCTAGAATCATACGCCACATGTTCTATAGCGATATTTGTAGACCCTACAATATCTTCTATTCGAACACCATATATTAAATCTTTCAACAACTTCATTCCTATATCAAATCAAGTATTATTAATTTTCCTTTATTCAGCTTTGTCCCAGGGTTCAAAGACTGATTTTTAACCACTCCACTTCCGATTACTTTCACCACCAAACCTTGCGACTCCAGAATAAAAAGCGCATCTGTCAACCCCATCCCAATTACATTCGGGACTAACCCTCCTGGAATGACTTTTGACCCCATCAAAACATGCTTATCATTTGTATTGGTTATCACATATGCAGATTGACTAGCATTATCTTTAACCGGCACGTTCATCTTCTTGAAAACAGTTTTCAATTCTTCCTTGGACCCATTTTTTGAATACGGATAACTCATAGTTGCCAGCAATTCCTCACTTTGGTCTCTAGTATTCTCAAGACCGGAAGCGTAAACTTTATCCGCTATTTCTTTAAATACTGTACCCGAAACTAAAGACCCGTATATCTGCTTAGTAGGCCCTTGAATCACAACTATACAAGTATACTTCGGTTTAGAAGCAGGAAAATACCCTACAAAAGAAGCTTGGTATTTATTAGAATAAGTTCCATTTTCTGCAATCTTTGCTGTTCCAGTTTTACCTGCGATATCAAACCCTCTCGCCTTAATGTTTTTGGCAGTTCCTCTTTCCACAACACCCGCTAACATGCTCTGCACATCCTTCAATGTGCTTTCCTTACAAATAGCAAAATTCATCACCTCAGGTCCGAATGTCTCAATCACTTTATTACCATCTCGAATTTCTTTCACAAACTGCGGCTTCACCATTACGCCATTATTAGCAACAGCATTATAAAGCGTTAATGTTTGCAAAGGAGTTTGCTGCACCTCATACCCAATCGCCATCCAAGGCAATGAGATTCCAGAAAAACTATTATCGCTTGCATCCTTGATCACGGGACTCCCCTCTCCTGGGATTTTCAACCCTAATTTCTTGTGCAATCCAATATCTTTCAAGCCATCTACAAACAACTGAGGTGTACTTGCGTAATTATCATTTATGATTTTTGAAATTACATTGGAAGACACCTCGAAGGCGTACTGAATTGTATTCTTACCGTAACCACCAACTCGAGAATCATGCAAACAAGTTTCATAGAAACAATACTTACCCGGCATATTCACACTATCTGTGATCCTAATCTTCCCATCATCTAACGCCACCATTAATGAAGCCAACTTAAAAGTGGACCCAGGCTCAGAAGCCAAACCTACGGCATGATTAAAAGACTCCTTAAATACATGATTTACTGTGTCGTTAGTAAGATTCGCAATAGCTTTTATGTAACCAGTCTCTACCTCCATTAAAATTGCGCAACCTTTTTGCGCGTTTTGCTCAATCATTTGATTCATTAAAGCATCGTGAGCTACATCTTGAATATTAATATCAATTGTGGTATAAATATCTTTTCCTGGAATCGGTTCTTTATTAGAACTACTTGGAATTGGCCTCCAATCATCACCTATGATTTTCTCCATTAACAATTCACCATTTTGCCCTTCCAAATAATCATTAAAAGCGCCTTCCAAACCAACCTTATACTCCTTGGAAGTAGCAGTTAAAGGCTTATAATACCCAATTGTTCTTCTTGCCAAAGCACCATACGGAGGAATCCTTTTAGTTTTTGGCAACTTTATAAACCCTCCTTTAAACTGACCTAAATTATAGATTGGGAAATTTTCAATTTTCTGTAATTGAATATGATTAACGTCCTTTTTGATAGGGAAATATCTGCTTTTCTTAATTTTTGCATTACGTAAATTTTGCTCCCAATCAAAAGCCGACTTATCCTTAAACAACCTAGCCAAACTATCTGACAAGGCGACAATCTCCTTATCAAATACCTTATCGTCTACAGAGACTAAATCCATGTAAATATCATACCTAGGCACAGACAATGCTAAAGCTGTTTTATGTTCGTTATCCGCAAATATATTCCCTCTTGGCGCATCAATTTTAACCAACTTAACCGTAGACTCTTCCACCATCGCACTCAACTCTCCACCACCCATCAACTGCAAAAACACTATACGAGAAAATATAGCAACAGCAAACACTAGCATACCAATGTACACCACATAAACTCTAACTATTTGTTTTTTCTCCTTCATCTATTTCTTACCTATCCACATTACTCTTGGTGGATCTTTTGCTTCATAAATACTCTTACCCTTTAACTTATCTGCCACTGTACTTTGCAAACTCTCTTGATCATATATCTCCATCAAGGACTGCAACTCTGAATACAACTTCTCCGACCTTTTCTCTTCCTTGGACAAACTCCTAATAGTATTATCAGCGTAATAACCATACGAGATATACACCAACATCAAAAACACTACAAACAGAATAAACGGCAGATTAGCCACCACTTTTCCATCTTGTAAAAAGTCGCCAGAGACAAGACTACGTAAGCCTACTCCTTTCTTCTTTTTTGTATTTTCTTTTACTTCACTCATATTCTTTCCGCAACCCTCATCTTAGCACTTCTCGCTCGAGGATTGGCCTGCAATTCTTTTTCATCCGAAATAATCGGCTTTCTATTCACCTCCTTAAAAGGCCTCAATACATTACCATAAAAATCCTTCTCTAATTCACCCGCAACATTTCCAGTCTTAACAAAATTCTTGACCATCCTATCTTCCAAGGAATGATAAGTGATAAACACTATTCTCCCACCCTCTTTTACCACATCACTCAATTGCTCCAACAACAATTTCAACACCTCCATCTCTTGATTCACCTCAATTCTCAAAGCCTGAAAAACTTGCGCGAAAAACCTATTCTCCTTCATTCTTGGAGCAAGATTATACAGCGCACTTTTCAAATCTTCTATTGTCTTAAAAGGCTTATCCGCTCTTTTATAAACCACTCGTGACGCAATTGACCTAGCATTCTTCAACTCACCATACAATTTGAAAATCTCAAACAACTTCACCTCATCATACTCATTGAGAACTTTCTTAGCATCCAAATCCACTTTCTTATCCATCCTCATATCCAACTCTGCATCAAACCTGAAAGAAAACCCTCTATCTGCAGTATCAAACTGATGAGACGAAACACCCAAATCAGCCAAAAGACCATCCACCGGAATCAATCGATGCAAACGCAAGTTATTCTTGACAAAAGCAAAGTTTTGCGGAACAAACACAAATCGCTC
>CAJYBK010000230.1 GCA_913064955.1 uncultured Flavobacteriales bacterium | reverse complement strand
CACCATCCCAGTGCCTATACCAAAAACTAATTGTACCAAGTCCATTATCTTTACCATTTCCATCCGTACCTTGATATTCTAAATATTCACCACCTCCACTGTCATCATTAAATCTAACTCCTTTAGATCCTGTCCTTGCAAACGAACCTAATAGAGCATTATTATTTTCCCAATCTCCACTTGCTAAAGTTGCATTAGAAATTCCAGCATAACCAGCGTCTGTCCAAAGTTCAAATGATTCTGTGATTTGCCCATACAGCCCATTCCCAATTAAACTTAAAAATAATATTGAAATAATTAATAACTGTTTCATTTTGAAGTTAACAAAAGTGGTAAAACTTACATGTTGGTTTCAGGTGTAAGAGCCGTCAAGGAGATCAACATTAGTTTACCTAACAAAAATAGGGAAATTTTACTAAACAAAAAATATAGTTTATTAACGGATTGTTAATAAACTATATATGGCTTTGATATCAAGAGGTGTGGTGTAAATAAAATGATTATTTTTAGGGCATGAGCAAGATGAAATTGGCAGTTGATGCGGTGGTGTTTGGATATTCTAAAGATTTGAATATCTTGTTGGTGGAGCGTAAATACGAACCGTTTCAAGGAGGGGTTTGTTTGCCGGGAGGATTTGTTTTGGATAATGAGTCCTTGGATGATGCTGTTCAGCGTGAGTTAAGAGAAGAGACAGGATTAAAATTGAATTACTTGGAGCAGTTGTACACTTTCGGATCACCAGAAAGAGATAGTAGAGAGCGCATAGTCAGTGTGGCTTATTATGGGTTGGTGGATCGTACGAAAGTGAAGCCTATGGGAGGAACAGATGCAGAAGTGGCTTATTGGAAAACTATCGAGGAGGTGAAGTCCTTAAACCTCCTATTTGATCATCAGGATATTTTAAATAAAGCATTAGAAAGGTTACGTGCTAAGTTAACCTATGCACCTATTGGTTTTGATTTATTGCCAAAGGAATTCTTGTTTTCAGAGTTGGAACATTTGTATGTTTCCATTTTAGGGCGTCCTATAGATAGAAGGAATTTTAGAAAGAAAATCATGTCGTTTGATTTATTAGAAGAGACTGGTAAAAAGGTTTCAGAAGGGAAGGGAAGGCCAGCAATGACATATACTTTCAACAAAAAGAGGTATAAAGAGTTGGAACGAAATGGATTTGTTTTACAGATTTTCTAGTCATTTTATTTGGAAAGTTGAATATTAAAACTATATTTGTGTAAATAATACGCAAAATAAAAACACAGAATTATGAAGTATTTAAATTTAGATCCTGATTTTGCTCCTTATGGAGAAGGTATTGAATTTGAGAGTTTTGTTTTCAAAGGAGGTGAGCCACATTTGAAAATATTAACCAGCTTATCTGAAGATGATGAGGTGATGATCACTTGTAGAGCTTCTAATTTTGAAGAGTTTGGTAAGTTGTTGTTGGCAGCAGATGCTATAAAGAGATTCAGAGTGAAGCGTTTGGAAGCATTTATTCCATATTTCCCAGCAGCAAGACAAGATAGGGTGATGGTTCCAGGTGAACCTTTGAGTGTTAAGGTATATGCGCAAATGGTGAACGTGATGAATTTTGATCAAGTTTATGTTTTTGATGCACATTCTGAAGTTACTCCTGCTTTAATAGAAAATTGCACGGTCATTCCAAATCACGCATTGGTGAGAGAGGTTTTGAAAGAAGTAAAAGGTGAGTATGTTTTGGTTTCTCCTGATGGAGGAGCATTGAAAAAAATCTTCAAACTTTCAAAAGCTTTAGGAGGAATACAGGTAGTAGAAGCGAGTAAAAAGCGTGACGTTAAAACAGGAAAACTATCATCCTTCCATGTGTATGAAGAAAATTTGCAAGGAAAGACATGTATTGTCGTAGATGACATTTGTGATGGAGGCGGAACCTTCTTAGGATTGGGCGAACAACTAAAGTTGAAAGGCGCTGGCGATATGAAAATCATAGCCAGTCATGGTATTTTTAGTAGGGGTGTAGCGCATCTTAAGGAAATGTATTCAGGCATCTTCAGTTCAGATTCATTTTCTACAAGAAGTGATGAAGGATTGACGCAATTGAAGTTGGGAGAAAAGACCTTGGAGATTATTTGAAATCAGAAACGGAGATAGGAAATCAGAAATTTGAAAATATATATATATAAATAAGTCTAGCATCTAGCATCTAAAGTCTAGCATCAAAAATGAAAACAATATGAACACAATGCACCTAACAGATGGCTACAAAGTAGATCATCGTAGACAGTACCCAGTGGGCACAGAAGTGGTATACTCAAACTGGACACCACGTAAGAGTAGAATCGAAGGAATAGACAAAGTTGTCTTTTTTGGATTGCAATACTTGATTAAGAAATACATCATCGAAGAGTTTGATCAGAACTTCTTTTCACAACCTAAGGAGAAAGTAATTAAAGAATATAAAAGAAGAATTACTAATTATTTAGGGCCTGATGCCATAACCTATGAGCATGTGGAAAGGTTACATGATTTAGGATATTTGCCTATTGAGATCAAAGCATTACCGGAAGGGATTTTAGTGCCTATCAGAGTGGCAATGTTCACCATGAAAAATACAAAACCAGATTTCTTTTGGTTAACTAATTTCCTAGAGACTATCATGTCTTGTATCATGTGGATGCCTTGTACTAGTGCAACTACTGCTTTTCAATACAGAAAGATTCTGAATAAATATGTAAATATGACCGGAGGGGCTGCTGACATGGTGCAATGGCAAGGTCATGACTTCTCTTTTAGAGGAATGGCAGGAATGGAAGCGGCTATGATGAGTGGAGCAGCGCATTTGTTGAGTTTCACAGGTTCGGATACAATACCTGCAATTGACTTCTTAGAAAAATATTATAACGCAGATTCAGATAAAGAATTAGTTGGAGGAAGTGTTGCCGCAACTGAGCACAGTGTGATGTGCATGGGAACGGAAGATGGAGATATCAATACATTCAAAAGGTTGATTAAAGAGGTTTATCCAGCAGGAATAGTTAGTATAGTTTCTGATACGTGGGATTACTGGGAGGTCATGACTTCATTTTTACCTCAATTAAAAGAGGATATCATGGCCCGTGATGGAAAGGTTGTAATTAGACCTGATAGTGGAGATCCTGTTTTAATCATTTGTGGAGATCCGGCAGCTCCAGAAGGAAGTCCTGCTCATAAGGGGTCTGTGCAGTTGCTTTGGGAAACTTTCGGTGGAACAATGTCTGATAAAGGATATAAGTTGTTAGACGGCCACATAGGATTGATTTATGGAGATAGCATCACTATTGAAAGATGTACAGAAATTTGTTCTAGACTTGAGAAAGCAGGATTTGCTTCTACTAACGTAGTATTTGGAATAGGTTCTTTTACCTATCAATATGTTACCAGAGATACTTTTGGTTTTGCTATGAAAGCAACCTATGGTGAAGTAAATGGAGAGGGGAGAGAAATTTTCAAAAATCCAAAAACAGATGACGGCACTAAAAAGTCAGCTAAAGGAATGTTGAGAATAGATGGTGAAAATAATGTAGTAACTGGAATGACAGATAGCGCCACTAAGGAGCAGGAGATGGAAGGAATGCTGCAAACGGTTTACAAAGATGGTAAGTTGATCAAAGACTGGAGTCTAGCAGAAATAAGGTCGTTGATTTTTGAACAGCTGTAGAAAGGAAAACAAATAGCAAAAAAAAGACCTCAATTGAGGTCTTTTTTTTTGTTTAAATCATTACAACTTAAATGTGTTTATGTTCTTTCAAGTATGCTATAGCTTCTTCAGATAAAATATCTTGGTGATCCACTAAATAAGCAATACCTGTTTTTTTATTTATTCTTTTATCACTTGCTGCGTCATATTTTGGGAAATCCTTTGGTATTTCACCTGACTCAAAAGCTTGAAGTAATTTATCCGTTGGAAGTGCATATTCTTGTTCAACCTTAACCTCTGGAACATCAACTTTTGCTGGTGTAATTTTCACCACACCAGTAGTTGTTTCTTGAGCGCTTGCCAATGTGGCGAAACAAACTAAACTTGCAGTTAGGAAAGTAGTTTTTATCATTTTCATAATTGATTGATTTTATTGTTGTTGGCTACTAATTTACAAAATTTATTCGATGTTGTAGTTATAAAAGTCTTTTGCCAAAACAACGGTTATAAAAACATTTAAACAACCTCTTTACTATTAGTTTTATTCTGCTATAGCGGCACTACTAGTTGGAAATTTTCTGTCCACTTTTTTGAAAAGACCTTGAAGTACTTTTCCAGGACCTACTTCTACCACCTCTTCACAACCGTCAGCAATCATTTGATTCATGGTTTGTGTCCATCTTACAGGTGCTGTCAATTGTGCAATTAAGTTTTCTTTTATTTCTGAAGGGTTTTTAACGCCCTTTGCTGTTACATTTTGATAAATAGGGCAAATAGGCTCAACTAAAGTTGTGTTGGCTATTGCATCTGCCAAAGATTTTCTCGCAGGTTCCATTAAAGGTGAGTGAAACGCTCCGCCTACCTGTAAAACGATTGCTCTTTTAGCACCAGCTTCTGTCATTTTTTCACAAGCTTCATTAATGCCTTCCACGCTTCCAGAAATTACTAATTGTCCAGGGCAGTTGTAATTAGCAGGAACGACTACAGCATCAATGGCTGCGCATATTTCTTCTACTTTTTCATCTTCCAATCCTAAGATAGCAGCCATAGTGGATGGTTCAGCTTCACACGCTGCTTGCATAGCCAGAGCTCTAGCGGAAACTAGTTTCAAACCGTCTTCAAAGTTCATTGCACCACAAGCCACCAAAGAAGAAAACTCTCCTAATGAATGTCCTGCGGACATTTGAGGTTTGAAATCATCACCGATTACTTTGGCTAAAATGACCGAATGTAAAAAGATAGCAGGTTGCGTTACTTTAGTCTGGCGTAATTCTTCATCTGTTCCGTCAAACATAATGTCTGTAATTCTGAAGCCAAGAATTTCATTAGCTTTTTCAAACATTTCTTTGGCAATTTCAGAACCTTCATAAAGGTCTTTGCCCATTCCTACAAATTGTGCCCCTTGTCCGGGGAATACAAAAGCTTTCATATTTATTTTAATCTTTTAATTTGGATAATAATCTTAATATTTCAAGGTACAACCATACAAGAGTAACGATCAGACCAAATGCTCCATACCACTCCATGTGCTTTGGAAGACCTCTTTGTGCTCCTTTTTCGATAAAGTCAAAGTCTAGTAACAAGTTCATTGCAGCCAGGACAGTTACCAAGAAACTGAACCCAATTCCCATAGGTCCGTTGCTATGTAAAAGTGGAATTTGAATTCCAAACATACCAAGTCCTAGGGCCACTAAGTAGAATATTGCTATTCCTGCATTTGCCATCATGATGTTAG
>CAJYBK010000229.1 GCA_913064955.1 uncultured Flavobacteriales bacterium | reverse complement strand
ATTTCAGAAGCGCTACCTCAAAGCAGACAGACAATTGTCAACATTAGTAAAAGATCCGAACTAGGCAATTCTATATCTATTGAAGTCTCAGATTTGGAAAACACCCTAAGGTATGAAGTGTACAATCAAGGAGGGAATTTAATTCAAAGTGACAACATCAAAGCCTTAAATAGCAATATAACTATCACTCACACCGGAAAACTAAACATATTTGTTTTTGCTGGCAAAACGATCATTTATAACTCCAAGATTGAACTTTAGAAGTGAGTAATTTGCGAAATCAAAATAATTTTGTAAATTTGCGTCATCTAACATACGGATAACATTATTAAGAGGGGACGCAAGTCCCCTCTTTTTGTACCAAAGAAATGATAAAGAAAGAAACAGTTAGAGCATTTGCTCAAGAAAGAATAGACGAATTAGATTGCGGAATCTTCATTGTAGAGATCACTATTTCGCCAGCCAATGACATTTTAGTAGAACTAGATAAAATGGGCAGTGGTGTTGCTATCAACGAATGTGTGAGCGTTAGTAGAAACATAGAGCATAATTTAGACCGAGAGGTGCAAGATTTTTCGCTTTCCGTTTCTTCTGCTGGTATGGACAAGCCACTAAGAGTTAAAGAACAATTTGACAAAAATACTGGTAGAATGGTAAGAGCTATTCTAGAACATGGGAGTGTAGAAGGGATTCTTATTTCTCACAATGAAGAGCAATTAGTAATTGAATCAGAACACAAAGAGAAGTTAGAAGGAAAGAAAAAGAAAATTCTAGTAAAAAGGGAAAACATCCTTTTATGGGATGATGTAAAAGAAGTAAAACGTGTCATTACCTTCGGGCAAGGCAAGAAATGATTATATAATTTTTAGTAAACAAAAACAATAATAATGAATGCAATAGAACTAATCGAATCGTTTTCCGAGTTTAAGGAAATGAGAAACATCGACAGGGTTACCATGATGAGTATCTTAGAAGATGTGTTTAGAGCTACGTTAAAAAAGCGTTACGGAACAGATGAAAATGTTGATATTATTATCAACCCTGATAAAGGAGATTTGGAAATCTGGTTAAACAGAACCATTGTTAAAGATGGCGAAGTAGAGGATGAAGCTTTAGAAATAGAATATAGCAAAGCAATTAAAATTGAGCCTGACTTTGAGATTGGTGAAGAAGTTTCTGAAGAAATCAAAATGGAAAATTTTGGAAGAAGAAACATCCTGTCATTAAGACAAAATCTTGCAGCTAAATTACTTGAGTTAGAAAAAGAAAACATAGTTGCTATCTACAAAGATAGAATCGGTGATATCATAACAGGTGAAGTATACCAAATCTGGAAAAGAGAAATTTTAGTATTGGATGATGAAGGAAATGAATTAGTTCTTCCAAAAAATGAACAAATCCCTTCTGATTTCTTCAAAAAAGGAGATACATTAAGAGCAGTTGTAGCTGATGTTGTTGTAAAAAACGGATCACCAATCATTGTGCTTTCTAGAACTAACCCAGCGTTCTTAGAAAGATTGTTTGAATTGGAAGTTCCTGAGGTATTTGACGGTTTGATTGTGATCAAGAAAATTGTTAGAGAGCCAGGAGAAAGAGCTAAAGTTGCGGTTGAATCATATGATGATAGAATTGATCCCGTAGGAGCATGTGTTGGAATGAAAGGTTCTAGAATTCATGGTATTGTTAGAGAGTTGAGAAATGAAAACATTGACGTAATCAACTGGACTTCAAATAACCAATTATTAATTCAAAGAGCATTGAGCCCTGCGAAAGTAGTTTCAATGGAATTGTTTGAAGAAGAAGGTAGAGTAAATGTTTATTTAAAACCAGACCAAGTATCACTTGCAATTGGTAAAGGTGGACACAATATCAAATTAGCCTCTAAACTATGTGGATATGAAATTGACGTTTACCGTGAAGGAGCAGAAGATATTGACGATGTAGATTTAGATGAATTTACTGATGAAATTGATAACTGGATTATCGATGAATTGAAAGCAGTAGGATGTGATTCTGCTAAGTCTGTACTAGAGTTAACTCCAGAAGAGTTATTGAAAAGAACAGATTTGGAAGAGGAAACAATTGCCGAAATTTACAGAGTATTAAGAGCTGAGTTCGAATAGTATTTGAATTTGTACATGAAATGGAGTCTTTTTGCGAAGGCTCCATTTTGTGTAACTTATTGTTGGTATTTTCTTTAATTAGTAAATATCTTTTTTAGAAGAGACTTCCCTATGACAAAGGGATTTCGTATTATTGCAAATTATAAAAAACAATTAATGTCTATAGTAAGAAGATTAAGTAAAGTAGCGAGAGAGTTTAACGTTGGGACCTCAACCATCGTTGATTTCTTGAATTCTAAAGGTCAGGAGATCGGATCTAGCCCAAACACTAAGATTGAGCAAGAGATGTATGACCTTTTGTTGGGTGAATTTTCGAGTGAAAAATCTGTCAAAGAAAAAATTGACGAAGTTAGAAGCGAGAAAAAAGAGAAGAAAGAAGAAGAAGCTGCTGAAACTATCATTGAGGAGAAAGTTGAAGAAGTAGTAGAAGTTGTTGTTGAGACTCCGAAAGAAGTCATTAAGGAAACTCCAAAAGTTGAAACGCCTGTTGAGGAAAAGGTAGTGAAAACTAAAAAAGAAACTCCTGCTGTTGAGGAAGAAGAAACCGAAGCAACAGAGAATGAAGGAACTATCAAAGCGAAAGCTGGTAAACTAACTGGACCTTCAGTTGTTGGAAAAATCGACCTTAGCAAAGAAAAAGGAAGAAAGAAAAAGTCAACAGCTAAAGAAGATGCGGCTAAAGCCAAAGCGGAAGAAAAGAAAGCTAAGGATGAAACTGTTGCTAAGGAAAAAGCAGCAAAAGAAAAAGTTGCTACTGAAAAAGCAGCCAAAGATAAAGCTGATAAAGAAAATGAAGTTCCTGAACAAATTGAAGTAGAAACTATTAAAGCTAAAGCTGAAAAGCTTTCAGGTGTAACAGTTTTAAGAACTATAGAATTACCGGTAGACAAGGCTAAAGAAAAGAAAAAGGCAGAAAGAGAAGAACAAGCTGAAAGAAAGAAACGTAAACGTATCAAGAAAGTGAACGTTAACGAAGTTGGTAAGAAAGCAACTCAAGATTTCAAGAAAGCTAAGAAAGGGGCTCCAAAACCTGAAATTTCTGAAGAGTCTATCAAAAAAGAAATACAAGAAACACTTGCTAGACTTAGCAATAAGTCTAAAAACAAAGGTGTTAAAAACCGTAAAGACAAACGTCAAAACAGAGCCAATCAGCGTGAGGCGGAAGCGATGCAAGCTGAAATGGAACAAAGCACACTGAAACTTACAGAGTTTGTTACAGTGTCTGAATTGGCTACCATGATGGGACAGTCTCCTACTGCAATTATCGGCACATTGATGTCTATTGGAATTTTTGCTTCGATCAATCAACGTTTGGATGCTGAAACATTAGCAATGGTTGCGGAAGAATATGGATTTGATGTCGACTTCGTAAGTGCTGATGTAACGGAATCTATTCCAGAGGAGGAAGACAAACCGGAAGACATGGTTGAAAGATCTCCTATTGTTACTGTAATGGGACACGTAGATCACGGTAAAACATCCTTACTGGATTTTATTAGAAGTGCCAATGTAACCAAAGGAGAAGCCGGAGGTATTACACAGCACATTGGTGCGTATAGTGTAACTGGTGAAAGTGGAAGAAAAATCACATTCTTAGATACACCAGGTCACGAGGCCTTTACAGCAATGCGTGCTCGTGGTGCTCAGGTTACGGATATTGCAATTATTATAATTGCTGCTGATGATGATGTGATGCCTCAAACAAAAGAGGCAATTAACCATGCTCAAGCAGCAGGTGTACCAATGGTCTTTGCATTCAATAAAATTGATAAAGACGGTGCTAACCCTGATAAATTAAGAGAACAACTTTCTGCAATGAATATTCTTGTTGAAGAATGGGGAGGTAAATACCAAACGCAAGAAATCTCTGCAAAATCAGGACAAGGTGTTGAAGAACTGCTTGAAAAAGTATTACTTGAATCTGAAATTTTAGAACTTAAAGCCAATCCAAATAAAAATGCAATTGGAACTGTAATTGAATCTACACTTGATAAGGGTAGAGGTTACGTTACCACTCTACTTGTAGAAGCAGGGACTCTTAAAGTTGGTGATGGAATTATTGCTGGAACACAATTTGGACGTGTGAAAGTAATGCATGATGAACATGGTGAAGTTGTAACTGAAGCAGGTCCTGCAAAACCAGTATCTATATTGGGTATGCAAGGATCGTCTAATGCTGGTGACCGTTTCCACGTAATGACTGATGAGAAGGAAGCAAAAGCAATTGTTAACAAACGTCAACAACTACAAAGAGAGCAAGGTCTTAGAACTACTAAGCACATTACTCTTGAAGAAATTGGTAGAAGACTAGCACTTGGAGACTTTAAAGAATTGAACTTAATTATTAAGGGTGATGTTGACGGATCTGTTGAAGCATTAGCTGATTCGATGCTGAAAATATCTACTGAAGAAATTCAAATTAATGTTATCCATAAAGGTGTAGGACAAATTACTGAGTCTGATGTACTTTTAGCAACAGCCTCTGACGCAATTATTATTGGATTCCAAGTTCGGCCTTCTGCAGGAGCAAGAAAACTTGCTGAAAAAGAAGAAATTGACATTAGAATGTATTCTATTATCTACAAAGCTATTGAGGAAATCAAAGAAGCGATGGAAGGAATGCTTTCCCCAGATGTTAAGGAAGAAATCACTGGTACTTGTGAAGTACGTGACGTATTTACAATCACTAAGGTTGGAACTATTGCTGGATGTTTTGTTACGGAAGGTAAGATTAATAGAAATAGTCAAATCAGAATCATACGTGATGGAATTGTAATTCACACAGGTAAACTAGGATCACTGAAACGATTCAAAGACGATGTGAAAGAAGTTGCAAACAACTACGAATGTGGACTTAACATAGACAAGTTTAATGATATCCAAGTTGGTGATATTGTAGAAGCATTTGAAGAAGTAGAAGTTGCTAGAAAACTGAAATAAACTTGACAAATGCGTCAAGTTATTCACGGAATTTATCTCGGCCATATCAACTACTCAGAGAGTAGCGTGATTGGCCGTTTTTATACCCAAGAATACGGCAAGCAAAGTTTTGTTATTAAAGGAGCCAAATCAAAGAAAAGTAAAATCATTGGTCTGTTACAACCTTTGAATGAACTAGAAATAGTTTGTAATTTCCAACCTGAGAAAAACCTAAACACTTCTTTTGGCGTCACCATGGACAAGGTTAGAAATAGCATTCATAGTGACATTCGCAAAACGACCATTGCATTATTTCTTAGTGAGGTATTAAGCAAGTCTATTATAGAAGAGGAGCCTAA
>CAJYBK010000228.1 GCA_913064955.1 uncultured Flavobacteriales bacterium | reverse complement strand
GTAGTTAACACCGCCTATCATAATCATAGCTATTTCATCTTTGTTGTCCGCTATAATTTGTTGAACGTCTTCCATACGTACGGTGTGTTCACCTTCTCTTGGAGCAATTTGTACTAATGCGTCATCTGGCTCAAGACCATGAAATTTGACTTGTGATTGTAATGCATATTGATCCGAAGGAAATGCCTTTGCTTCACATAATATTTTATATCGTGTTTTTGTGGGGTTGTAAAAACTAACCATCAGTAAATGTAGGTTAGTTGTTAAACTATGCGTTACCACTACCTCTTCTGGTTTCGCGCCTACCACTCTTGCAGTACTTTCTGTTAGAATCTCATGATAAGGCATCCAAGGGTTCTTTGCATGAAAATGACCTTCTACTCCCCATTTTGCCCAATCGTCCAATTCTTGATTGATGTATTCTCTAACTTTTTTAGGTTGTAATCCCAACGAGTTTCCAGTGAAGTAAACTACTGGTTTCTTGGTGAAAGTTGGAAATAAAAACTGTTCTCTGTATTGTTTTAATGGATCTTTCGCATCCATCTCCTTTGCAAAAGCAAGTGTATTTTGATATGTCATACTTATGGTCTTTGTACTTTAAACAAAGGTACTATTTTATGTTGTTTTAAAAGTACGTTTATGTATTAAATGAATGGATAACTTTGTGAAAAATTATTAAAAATTATTGAGTCAAAGTTTAAAAATATTAACTGCAATTCTTGTTGTTTTCTTACTTAAAGTAGTTGTCTTATTATTTGGCGATATTACTCCTGAAACATTTGAGAATACTGAAATAGCAAAGAATTATTTGGCCTCAGGTGAAATGTATTATCTGCTAGATGGAAATGTTGATTACAATCATCAATTTCCCTTTTATGGCTGGATTTTCATACTATTTTTTAAGATTTTCGGAGTTTCTTTACTGCCTGTTCAAATTCTTCAAATATTTCTCAATGCACTTTTTAGTTGGGTAGTATATCGAACCACCGTGCTTTGGTTTCCCGACTTAGCAAGGAAAACTTGGATAGTTTTTTCATTGTTGATTATTTCTCTATTTCATCCCTTATTACTTTATTATCAACTGTATACTATTCATCCGATAACATTAGATGTTTTAATTTTTGCTTCGTTGCTGTTTGTCAGTCTTTATTGGTGCAAGCATTACTCAATTAAAACTAGTGTAGTTTTGTTGATTGTGCTGGGCATTACTTTGTTGGAACGATCTACGCTTGCGGTAGCGATTTTACCTTCAATTTTACTTAGTGTAAAAAACAAGGACCAGTTATTTCGTATTTCAATTATAATGACGTTAGCTATTATGGTTTTTGCTGGTCCTTGGATTATAAGAAATCACTATTACACGGGTAAAATCCAAATGACTAGCGGTACTTGGCGATATTTATGGGTTGGAATTCAAGAGGAAACTGATGGTACGAATGTTTTGCCAAATGGAGAAAGTTACTATGCTTTATTTCCAAAAGAAATTGGAGACAATTGGAGTGGTAAGAATCTTAATCAGCAATTGGATTTTTACAAAATAAACTATCTAATGACTTGGGATGAATCACCAACACATGTACTAAAAATGTGGGGAGTTAAAATAAAAAATATGTTTTGGTTTTCGTCTTCCGCTGGTGGAATCCACAAAGATTCGATTTGGGTAAGTATTTATAAATTTCTTCAATTGGTGCTTTTAGTATTTGTTATGATTGGTTTATTTGTAAAAAGAGATTCTAAATTATGGTTGCTTTTTAGCGCTTGTCTTGCGCTTGTTTTGATACAATCCTTTTTTTATGTGGAGACAAGGCATGCTTTGCCTTTTCATTTTATATGGTGGATAGGAATGTTCCTTGTGATGGAATGGTTATTTTCTATGAAAGGTAAATCAGTAAGCGAATAAAAATTTATCTTTGAGGCATGTTGAAAGGTTGGACAAGATTTCAGAAGTGGACAGTTTCGTTATTGATAATTTCATTATTGATAAGTTTTGTGTTGATAGCGGTGTTGCTTACTGTTTTAAAAGTAACCGAACGCAGATTGGAATCTGTTGGGAATGTGATGGAAGAAATGGCTGTTCAACATATCATTACGGAAGTAACGGTGGATGAAAGTATTCCTTTGAATTCTGAAATTACGGTAACAGAGGAATTAGTGGTAAACATTGACATGACTGTTGAAACGGAAATACCATTTACAGCAATGATTCCGGTGGAGGAAAATATGTTGATTCCTTTTAGAATTGGAGTAAAGGATTACATACTGATAGATACCACCATTTCTGTTACCGATTTTGTAAACATAGACGTTGACGATACAATTCCTTTAAATCAAAAAGTGAAAGTGCCAATCTTTGGTAAAAGAGGACCTTCTGTTCCTATTCAAGGGAAAATACCTGTACATCAAAAATTGCGTGTAGGTTTTAGTGAAGATCTACCGGTACATAGTTACGTTCCTATAGATATGTTGATTGTAGATACTTTACCAGTGGGATTAAGTATGAAAATCCCTGTAGATGTAATGGTCCCAGTGCGCTTACCAATAAAACAAACTGCAAAGATTACTTTCAATGGAGCGATGCCTGTAGATGCAATGATTCCGATTACATTGACCATTCCTGTTGATATCCCATTGAGTGAAACTTCTTTATCAGTTTACTTTAAGAAATTGGCCAAAGGATTGAAAGGATTGACTAATCTATCCTTGGACGATGTGGATCTAGAGACAATTGAAGAGTAGTTTACTCGGCTGGTTCTTGTTTCCAAGTTTCACAACGAACATCAATATTGGTATTTCCACCTCGCATAAGATCAAAGGCAGCAACTTTAGCGTCTTCTTCCAGTCTCACATTAGAGCCTCCACATCCTTCATATGTGTCGAGCACTGCTCCTGAGCCAATGTCATACACTTCACATTTTTTACACTGATTAGGCGCTACTAATCCTTTGGCTATGTTAGCACATGCTATAAATAGTAAAGAACTTCCTATAATGATGACAGATTTTTTCATTGGATGATTTTTTATAAAGATAAAATAAAACCAATAAAGAGTATTTTACAAATGCACAAAATCTATATTTTTTAATTTTGGGTTAATTGCTTCACCTCGAAAACCTTTTGTAACTTTGCGCTCTTATGCATAAAGCAGGTTTTGTAAATATATTAGGAAGTCCCAATGTTGGGAAGTCCACACTAATGAATAGATTGGTAGGGGAGAAGTTGTCTATTATTACTTCAAAGAAACAAACTACCAGACATAGAATCAAAGGAATTGTAAATGGTGATGATTATCAGATAGTTTTTAGTGATACACCAGGAGTATTGAAGCCTAGTTATAAATTACATGAAAACATGATGGAAATGGTTTCAACAGCCATTACTGATGCCGATGTGATTCTGCTAGTAACAGATATTTATGAGAAGGAAACAGCTCATAAAGAAACGCTGGAAAGAATTCAAAATCATAGTGCTCCAGTTTTAGTTTTGGTTAACAAAGTTGACCAAAGTACAGATGATGAGAAATTATTGAAGACAGTTGAAAACTGGAAGACATTAATACCTAGGGCAGAGATTCTTCCTATGAGTGCGCTTCACGGTTTGAGTACTGACTTTATCATGCCTAAAATAATCAGCCTTCTTCCTGAAGGGCCTGCATTTTTTGATAAAGAAGAACTGACGGACAAACCAATGCGTTTCTTTGTATCGGAAATCATTAGGGAAAAGATTTTTGAAAATTATGCAAAAGAAATTCCATATTCGACAGAAGTGGAAATAGAGCATTACAAAGATAAAGAGAACATCGTAGAGATTAGAGCAATCATATATGTTTCTAGAAGCTCTCAGAAACCTATTTTGATAGGGCATCAAGGTTCTAAATTGAAGAAAGTAGGTACAGAAGCAAGAAAAGATTTGGAGGCTTTTGTAGATAAACAAGTGTTTCTTGATTTGTTTGTTAAAGTAGATAAGGATTGGAGAGATAAGGATGGTGAACTTAAGAAATTTGGATATCAATAAGATACAGCAATGGGAAATTTAGTAGCAATTGTAGGAAGACCTAATGTAGGTAAATCAACACTTTTTAATAGACTTACGGAGTCAAGAAAGGCAATAGTCCAAGAAACGAGCGGGGTGACAAGAGATAGACATTACGGAAAGTCGCAATGGAATGGTAAAGAGTTTTCGGTAGTTGATACCGGGGGGTTCGTTCAAGGTTCTGATGATGTATTTGAAGATGAAATTAGAAAACAAGTTTTAATTGCTATCGAAGAAGCAAATCTTATCGTCTTTGTGGTAGATGTTGAATCCGGAATTACGGATTTGGATTTGGCTGTTGCAGATGTATTAAGAAGAACTAAAAAACCGGTGATGACAGTTTCTAACAAGGTGGATAACTTTGAGAGAGAACAGGATTCATTTGAGTTTTATGGATTTGGATTGGGAGAGGTATACAGTATTTCGGCTATCAGTGGTTCTGGTACAGGAGATTTTTTAGATGCTTTAATCAAGGAATTACCTGAAGAAGTTGAGGTAGATGAAATGGAAGGATTGCCAAGGATTGCAATTGTAGGTAAACCTAATGTAGGTAAATCATCTCTGACCAATGCATTGTTAGGTAATGATAGAAATATTGTAACTGACATCTCAGGAACAACTAGGGATTCTATAGATACAAGGTTTAATGCCTATGGTTTCGATATGGTATTAGTGGATACTGCTGGAATCAGAAAGAAAGGAAAGGTTCACGAGGATATTGAGTTTTATTCAGTCATGCGATCAATTAAAACTATTGAAAATAGTGATGTCTGTTTATTTATGTTGGATGCTGAAGAAGGTCTCCAAAGCCAGGATATGAATATTTTTTCTGTAATTGAAAAGAACAGAAAAGGGTTAGTTATTTTGGTAAATAAGTGGGATAAAATTGAAGATAAGGAAACCAATAGTATGAAAGAGTATGAGGAGATGATTCTAGCTAAATTAGCTCCTTTCACAGATGTACCTATTTTGTTTATTTCTGCATTGACAAAGCAAAGAATTCACAAGTCATTGGAAGTAGCCATGGAAGTTCATAAAAATAGAACTCAAAAGATTCCAACTTCAAAATTGAATGAAATAATGTTGGAAATAATTGCTAACTATCCACCACCTGCAAATAAAGGGAAGTTTATTAAAATTAAGTTCGTAACTCAATTGCCAAATTACGCACCCGCATTCGCTTTTTTCTGCAATCTTCCACAATATATCAGAGACCCATACAAACGTTATTTGGAAAATCAAATGCGTGAAAAATTCAATTTTACTGGTGTGCCGATTAGATTATTTTTCAGAAAGAAATAGAATGCTACTTTAATGTAGTTGCTAAACGTTTGTTGTCATGTAACTTATAAAACTTCTTGACGTAGAAAGATG
>CAJYBK010000227.1 GCA_913064955.1 uncultured Flavobacteriales bacterium | reverse complement strand
CTTCCAAAGAAAGACAGCTTATGTGCTTTACGCCACCGTAACAAAATTCTCTGTATACTTCATCTGCAAACAGGAACAAGTCATGCTTCTTCACGATTTGTCTTAAAACCTCCAATTCTTCAGCACTGTATACATAACCAGTTGGGTTACCAGGATTACAGATTAGAATTCCTTTTGTCTTAGCGGTAATTTTCTTTTCAAACTCTTCTATTGGAGGCAGTGCAAAACCATTATCAATGCTTGCAGTAACAGGTACTACATTGATATTAGAAGTTGTTGCAAATCCATTATAATTAGCGTAAAACGGTTCTGGAATAATCAATTCATCACCAGGTTCTAAGCAAGTTTGAAAAGCAAAAATCAATGCTTCCGAACCTCCAGTAGTCACCATAATATCTGTAGAAGGATCCAAATCAATTCCTAAATTTGAATAATATTTAGCTAATCCTTCACGGTAAGATTGAAAACCAGCAGAATGAGAATACTCAACTACTTTCAAATCTAGGTTATGCATTTTGTCCAGCACTACTTGAGGTGTAGCAATATCAGGTTGCCCAATATTCAAATGATAGACATGTCTTCCTTTGGCTTTCGCAGCTTCAGAGTAAGGAACTAACTTTCTAATTGGTGACGCTGGCATCGCATGAGCCTTTTGTGATACTGTTGGCATAAGTGTTTGTATTGAATGTGTCTGTATTAATAATTTCGAGGCAAATTTAGGATTCTAATCGAAAATAAAGTATTTAAAATGGCATAAGTTTTAATTGCAAATTAGAAGTCTGATTTTCATTCATCGAATAATTAAGTAACAACTAAAAAAACTAACTATTTTTGAGGTTCAAGTCGATAGCAAAATGAACAAAGAATTGACAAATACTTCTGCGATAGATTATCAGAATAAATCTGCTTGGGAACAAAGTAGAATTGATACACAAGCATCTTTATCTCTGGCTAAAGAAGTTCTTGATCTTTGTGAAAAAGAAAACTACGCTATTGGAATTGCAGACAGCAATAGAACAATTGGGCAATGTTATTGGCTGTTAGGTTTATTCGCAGAGTCCATCATTCATTTAGATAAGGCCCTTCCAATCTATAAAAAACTTAACATTAAAACAGGTGAAGCTGAAGTGCTTAACATCTACGGGGGCATCTTCTCCAAATTTGGAGACATTGCTAAGGCCATATCCTACTATGAGTATGCACTGGCTATTAGAAAAGAAATCAAAGATAATGAAGGTGTTGTCAAATCAATGAACAGTATCGGAGATAGTTATATCAAACTAAAAGAATACAGCAAAGCACTAAAAACATTTAAGGACATTTTGGACATTAATCACTCCAATCGAATGTTTATGGGTATTGTACTTTACAATATTTCAGAGGTTTATTATCATCTCAATGAATTTGAAGAATCAGAGAAATACTTAAAGCAATGTCAAAAGCTTGGTAATGAATTAAACTTTGCTTTAATGAAGATTTATTGCTTCTCATTATTTGGCAAAATAGCAATTAAACAAAAGAAGTATGACAAAGCAGATACTTTTTTAAAATCGGCATTAGAACTTTCAAAAAACGCTAACAATAACGAACGTACTTACGTTATTCTACAAGACTTAGCAGAAGTTCACGAAAAAAAAGGCACACTACAAAAAGCATTGAACTATTACAAAGAATACCAAGCCTTAAAAGAGACTATTCTTAATTCTGACAATCAACAAAAGCTAAAAACGCTCAAACAAAAACTAGAAACAGAAAAATTAATTCAAGAAACAGAAATAGAAAAACAAAAAAATATTGAATTAAAAAAAGCATATCAAGTAATAGAACAAAGTAGTAAGAAAATTGAATATCAGCATAAAGAAATTAGCGAGAGCATTAGATATGCTGAAAGAATTCAAAAAGCAATTTTACCTTCCAAAGAATTAGTGGATGCCATTTTCCCGGAAAACTTTATCATGTATCGACCAAAGGATATTTTGAGTGGAGATTTTTATTGGGTATCTGAAGTTGTGACTAATTACAAAGAAAACTTCCGTTTAGCAGCTGTCGCAGATTGCACTGGACATGGCGTCCCTGGTGCGCTAATGAGTCTAATAGGTAACAATTTTTTAAGACTATGCGAAAAAGAAAACTCCGTAAATACACCAGCCGAAGCTTTAGATTTCGTAAATCGGGGACTCTTCCAAACGTTGAGACAAGATGCAGCAACTGCCACTATTAATGACGGCATGGACGTTTCATTTATCGCAATAGATTACAGTACTATGAAAATGTATTTCTCAGGCGCTAAGAGTATTATTTTTATTGCTAAGCAAGGAAAGACAACCAAATACAAAGGTGACAGTCACCCAGTAGGCGCCTTCGTTTCTGATGAAATTTTGGAGTTCAAAAACCAGGAAATTGATATTGAAAAAGGAGACGTAGTTTATTTAGCTACGGACGGCTATTTGGACCAGTTCGGTGGTGAAATAGGAAGAAAATTCATGGTTAAACGCTTTGTTGAATTGCTTAGTAAAATCAGCATGAATCCCATGGAGGATCAACTGCAAGAACTAGAAGACACTTTTTATGATTGGAAAGGCGATTACGACCATATAGATGACGTTTGCGTGATGGGAATAAGAATTTAATTTGCAGGATTCAATAATTATCTATTATATTTGTGGCGTTAAGAAAACGAAACAATGAACTTTATACAATTACATCATCATCATTTACACATTTGCTCTCAGGCGAACAGGTAATGCTATGATATAATTAAAACAATATTAATAAAAACCCGTCTGAGTAATCAGACGGGTTTTTTGTTTTTAAACCTTTTCGTTTACTCAGATGTTATGATTAAAATAATAAAATGAGTAAACTTAAAATTGCTATTCAAAAAAGCGGAAGACTTAATCAAGACTCCCTCAAATTGTTAAAAGACTGCGGCATTTCCGTGGAAAACGGCATAGACCAACTCAAAGTAAATGTGGGTAACTTCCCAATGGAAATTCTGTATTTACGCAACTCTGACATCCCACAGTATGTGGAAGATGGTGTGGTAGATATCGCCATCATAGGAGAAAACTTGTTAATTGAGAAGCAAAACAAAGTGAGTATTGTTCAGAAATTAGGCTTTTCCAAATGCAAAGTCTCTTTAGCCATACCAAAGGAAGTGGAAGATGAATCCTTGGAATACTTCAACGGAAGAAAGATTGCTACTTCCTACCCTAATACTTTGCAGGCTTTCCTAGATAAAAACAACATCAACGCAGAGATTCACACGATATCTGGATCTGTAGAAATAGCACCCAACATTGGACTTTCTGATGGGATTTGTGATATTGTAAGCACAGGGAGTACGCTATTTAAGAACGGACTGAAAGAAACACAAGTCATGCTAAAATCAGAAGCCGTTTTGATTAAATCTAATCAACTACCAACTGAACAAAAGCAAATTCTAGATAAATTACTTTTTAGAATTCAGTCCGTACTGAGAGCCAAAAACACGAAGTATATTTTAATGAATGTCCCTAACGACAAAATCGCAGAAGTGAGTTCTATCCTCCCAGTATTGAAGAGCCCTACTATCCTACCCTTGGCTGAAGAAGGTTGGTCTTCGTTGCACAGTGTGATTGATGAAGATAAATTTTGGAATGTGATTGATGAATTGAAGAATGCAGGAGCAGAGGGGATTTTGATTGTTCCTATTGATAAGATGGTTCTTTAGGGAGGTGTTATGGCGTTGTGATTTTAGTTCGCCTGCGCCCACAGGGAGGATTTTATTTAGTATTAAAACTTAGTTAACAAATGAAAAAAATTATAACACCAAATAAGGAAAACTGGGAGGGACTGACTGCCAGACCAGGGATCAACAAGGCGGAGCTGACCGCTACAGTGCAGGTGATATTGGATGAAGTGAAGCAGAATGGGAATCGAGCATTGCTGGATTATGCAGCGCGATTTGATCAGGTGAAACTGACCTCCCTGGAAGTTACTCCAGAAGAGATTGAAGGTGCAAAAGCTGCGGTTTCGGATGAATTGAAGGCTGCTATACAATTGGCAAAAGGGAATATTGAGAAATTTCACCAAGCACAATTCTCCAGCGAAGAAAAGATTGAAACTACCAAAGGAGTGAATTGCTGGCGAAAATCTGTAGGCATTCAGAAAGTGGGACTGTACATTCCCGGGGGTTCTGCTCCCCTATTTTCAACTATTTTAATGTTGGGCGTTCCAGCAAAACTAGCAGGATGTGAAGAAATTGTGCTTTGTACTCCACCCGATAAATTAGGTAAGATCAATGATGCAATTTTGTACACAGCAAATTTGGTGGGTATAAAGAATATATTTAAAGTTGGCGGTGCGCAAGCAATTGGCGCCATGGCTTTTGGAACGGAAACGATACCTGCCACCTACAAGATATTTGGACCGGGTAATCAATATGTAACCAAAGCCAAAGAGTTGATTCAACAAGATGGTGTAGCCATAGATATGCCTGCTGGGCCCAGTGAATTACTGATTGTTGCAGATAAAACTTGTGTACCGAGTTATGTTGCCGCAGACTTGCTTTCACAAGCAGAGCACGGAGCAGATAGCCAAGTGATTCTACTTTCTGATGATGAAATAACCATAGACGCTATTTTAAGCGCCTTAGAGATACAGTTGGCACTATTGCCAAGAAAAGACATTGCTCAAGGCGCTATAGACAATAGCAAGGCTATTTTATTAAACTCTATGGAAGACTGCATGGAGTTTAGCAATCTTTATGCTCCTGAACACCTAATTATCGCTAGTGAAAATGCCAATCAATACATCAACTCAGTAATCAATGCAGGATCTGTTTTCTTAGGAAACTACAGTTGCGAAAGTGCTGGAGACTATGCTAGTGGTACTAATCACACCCTGCCCACAAACGGTTATGCTAGAAATTACAGCGGTGTCTCCTTGGAGAGTTTTCAAAGAAAGATTACTTTTCAGCAACTGACAGCCGAAGGTATTCAAAACATAGGACCTGCTATAGAATTGATGGCGGCAGAAGAACAATTATTTGCTCACAAAAATGCAGTAACGCTGCGCTTAAACGATTTAAAGAATGTTTAATTTAAACGACATAGTTAGACCAAACATCCTTGCGCTGAAGCCTTATTCTAGCGCTAGAGATGAATTCAAAGGTAAGGAGGGAATCTTCTTAGATGCCAATGAGAATCCATACGGAGAACTGAATCGCTACCCTGACCCGTATCAAACACAGTTGAAGTCGCAATTGTCGCAACTAAAGGGAGTGGAGATCAATCAAATATTTGTAGGTAACGGAAGTGATGAAGTGATCGATTTGGCCTACAGAATCTTTTGTACCCCTGGTAAAGACAAAGCACTGACCTTCTCTCCTACTTATGGGATGTATGAAGTATCTGCTGGCATTAACAATGTGGAATTAATACAATTACCTTTGGATGCAG
>CAJYBK010000226.1 GCA_913064955.1 uncultured Flavobacteriales bacterium | reverse complement strand
TTGATAACCATAGTTTCAATGATTCTACCGTTTAAATCTACAATAGATACATTGTGGTTACCTTCAACGTCAATGTTTAAAACATTTTCAGTTGGGTTAGGGAAAATAGAATAGTCTACTTTATTTTCATCAACAGAAACTACACATTGAGCAGTTTGAGTTAAGTCTGCAGCAGTTCTAGGAAGCATTTTGAACTCACTAAAACTATAATCAATAATACCTTTAACATCATATGAATTACCCATTGTTGGCGGGTTAACATTTGTGCCTGTTGGGTGGTAACCAGCAGCATAGTTATCTACATTACCTATTCCTGATCCATCATTGATAGTCCAGTCTTGGTATTGTCCTTCTTCAGTAACACATTGTCCACAGATACTAACTAAAACACCTTCGTATTCTTCGGTTGCAATTTGATTAGTTGAAATTGGGTTTGAAAGGAAGAAATTCCCGCTACTTACAACTACTAATGAATTTACGTTTGTAAGTTCAGTTAAGTCAAAATATTCATCTACGGTCGCGTTAAAGGTAACTGAATCTCCAATAGCAACAGTGTTAAGGTCATCATATACATAAACACCTGAGAATGGACCATTTCCACTTTGTATGTAAAATCTACCATCTCCTCTTACATAAGAAACAATACCACCAGTTGCAATATTTTGATTCTCCAAAGCAGAAGGACCAGTAGTTGTGTATTGAATATCATAAACAGAAACAGTTGAAGGAGGAGTCCCAATTACGGTATTTGTAAAAGGCTCACCAGCTTCGGCAACAAATACACTATCAATTTCCCAAGTTTTACCGTCTGTAGCAGAACCTGTGTATTTAAAAGCAAAATATGTAGTCGCAGATGTATTAGTTACAGCAAGTTCACCAGAGTTCACCCAGTCGTAATTAGTTCCTGTAGAAAGAGCTGGAGCAAGAGCAGTCCAAGTACCTTGTGTATTTGGGTCACTAGTGCCATCAAAATCAACTGAAGTAAAAACTTCAATATCTGCACCTGCAAAGTTAGCAGCAGAAGCAAAACTAAAAATGGGTGATGTAGCTCCCGTTAAATCAACTGCAGGCGTGATGTACCAAGTTTCAGAAGGTGCATTAGCACCGCCTGAGTAATTACTCATTTTAGCGAAGTTATTACCACTAAAAGATGCTGAGAACCAATCCGATGTTCCTATGATTACTTGATCCGTAAATCCACCAGAGTTGATATCCTGATCTTCAAAATCTTTACCCAAGTATACTTGAGCGTTAACGCTTCCTGCAAGAAAAGCAAGTCCTAAAATTGTGTAGAGTTTTTTCATTTCTTTATTATTTGTTAATGTTTATTATTGTACTATAAAATTATCCACTTTGTAAGTCGATGTTTGACCTGCACCTGGATTTCCTGAATATTTAAAAGCGATTCTGTAATTACCACTAATTCCAAATCCAGATAAAGCAACATTACCAGAACCTACTAATGTATTGTTAGCACTACCACTACCAGCAATAGTTGCACCAGTGACCAAAGTTTGTGTTGCCGTATTAGGGTCGCCAGCATAGTTAGTCAAGATGTAAACTTCTAAACCATCATGGTTGTAATTCTGAACAGAACTAGAAAATGATAGAATCTGTGAAGCCGAATAAGTAAACTCAGGAGAGATTAACCAAGAACCTTGAGCTCCACTAGATGAAGTTCCACTTAATGAAGCGACAGCTAATTTATCTCCAGAAATATCACCTATTAACCATTGTGGAGCACCTCCAAATGCAGTAGTTGACCAGCAAAAATCAGAGACAGTATTTCCTGAAAAGAAACTACCGAATGTTTCGTTGAAAGTAGTGTTTGGATCACAAGTAACCGTACCGCCACCTGTACATCTTGCTCCGTTCAGTGTCAATTCATTTGGGTTACGAATGATAAATTGTGGATTACCATTAAATGATCCCATTATTCCAATAAGACTACCGTTTCCTTCTGGAATAACGTCTCCTGCAAAATTTGCAAATCCACTAGATCTTACATCTAGTAAATTTCCATTGCAATCTGTAACCACTAATGTAACAGAGTTTTGGTTGGCAGCATCTGCCCACGTACTTCCTAAATCACCAGCAATAAATTCAACATTATCTATTTGAACCAATCTGGCATATCCAGTTGAAGCTTGCAATATGTTTAAGACTAATGGCTCAACTTCAACATTATTTTCCTGAATAATCACATTTAAGTCAGGATCTAATGAATCAATTTGAAAGTTACCCTGATAAGTTGTTATCAAAGCTCCCTTTAGAGATAATCGAATTGAATCTCCGATATGTGTGCTGGCAGAACTTGTAAACCTCAAATTAATTCCACCTGTCGCATCTTGAAAATAAGCTTCTTTGTAGAAATTTCCAGATGTTTCATCTGTGGTAAGGACTCCGTAAATAGAATAATCTTCAGTAAAAGAAACCGATGGCGTTGTTAAAGTAACCATATCCTTGGCATCTTGAATACTAATAATATTGCCTTCTGGAATGGTTGCTATTGGTGGAGTGTCATATTCTCTGTCGCAAGAAATAAAAGAAAGTCCTAAAAGACCTGTAACTCCTAAAATGATTGATATATTTTTCATATTTTTAATTATACAAAGTTAAAATTGGTAGCTAAGTTGTCCGAAGTAATTTAATCCATACCCATATCCATACTTAGACGGGAATTTGTTGATGTCGGATGCATCATATCTTAATTGTTCAAAACCACCGGTTACGAATTTCTTATTATTAGTAAGGTTATTGATGTTGATACTGAATCTAATGAATTGACCGCCTTTCAAACGGTAAGAGTAACCTGCAAATAGGTTAACGCTGTATCCATTAGCCAATTTCTCTTGATCAATAATTTGAGCAACTTGTGGGTCAGTATCTACAAATCCTTCTAATGCTTCTGCAGTTCTTCTATCTGGATTTGGATCCAAATAAATATCAGCAACATAATTACCATTTACACCAATAAACCAGTATTTAGGAGAATTGTACTTAATACCTAATGTTGCAGCTGTTTGAGGCATACCTCCAATTTTGTAATTTTTCCAATAAACTGTTTTGCCTTCAGCTAATAATTCTTCAGAGTTGTCAACTGTTATAGTTGCAGTTGGTCTTGATGTGTACAAGTACTGAGCAGTTGTAAAGGCACCAGAAACAACAATTGTAGAAGTAACATTACCCTCAATTCCTAATTCAATTCCTTGGTAAAGTTTGTCTACACCAGTCAACATATAGTTAACGAAGTTTAAATACTCGTCATGATAAAAACTTCTAGACCATATCTGGTTATTGTACTGTGTGTAAAATGCTGTAGCTCTTGCTTGCAGTTTTGGATATCTAACGATATAACTAATATCTCCACTAGCAATGTCTGAACTTCCTAACCCACCAATAACTTGATCTCTTGTTCTTGGAGAGATGTATGAATTTCTAACGTTAGGCGCTTTAGTTTGGTAAAGACCATTTAAAGCAATTGCATGTCTACCTGTAATTTTATATACTAAACCACCTTTTGCACCGTAGTTAAAGAATTTTTGCTTTTCAGATTCCCCAATTGAATTTTCTGGGAATTTTCCGTTTTGAAGATTACCAACTCTCCAAAAACTGGTTGTGTTTAAGTCAATTCCAACGTATCCGTCAATCTTTTTACCTAATTTAAAATCTAAGTTTGAAAATACATCAGCGTATACTACATGCATGTCATAGTCATAACCGAAAGTTTCTCCTACTTGAATAGTCTTGTTAACAGTAGTTAAATCATTCTGAGCAATAACTGGGTCAGAAAAATCTCTTTCAGCGAACTGATCAACATCCAACCAGAAGTCAGCACCTAAAAGGTCTTTAAGAACTCTGAAGTTACGACTTACATAGTTATAACCATTTACACCAACGCTCAAGTTTAACTTGTCTGAAAGTTGCGTGTTGTAAACAGAATTAATACCTAATCTCCTTGGATCTACTCTATATTCCTCAACAATGTATTTGGCTCTGTTACCAACTAGATTTTCTCCTGAACCATTTGCGTTTTCAATAGTCGCTAAGTTCTTGCTGTTAGCAAAGTACATAAAGTCCCAATCTAATTGCGTAGTAGAAGGGTCATTTGCTGACCAAAGTGCTGTAGCTTGATCTCCAAATACAACTTGATCTCTGCTATAACTGTAACTTGGTAGGTTTCTATAATAATCTGGTCTTGGGTCAGCTGCGTTATTCCAATTCAAATTAGAATTACCTGTTCTACCAAATGTATAGTAGGCAGTGCTAGTTAATTTGCTTTTAGAATTAATTTTTAACTCATCACTTAATACAATGTATGGCACGTGATTATTTCTAACTCTAGCATTTCTTTTGTATAAATTCTTCTAATGAACTTTCATAAATATCTGCTATATCCAGCATTTCATTGATTAACATTTTATCTATTTTTTTAATGTGTTTTGTATTATTCTTAATTTTCTTTTTATTCTGCGTTGTCTAAAAAATCTTTAAACTTATCAACCCATTTATCGAAAATTGATTTCTTTTCGACTTTTGGTTTCTCTTCTTGATTGGATTGATCTTCTACTTCATCTTCTGACTTTTCTTCTTGAGCTTCGCCTATTTGTTTTTTATCTTTTTCTCTTAACCCTTTCATTAACAAACCAACTGCTGTTGCACAAGCTGGACTCGATATATCATCATCAGAATCATGTGCAATATGTTCATTTGGATAACCTATTCTAGTATCCATTCCTGTAATGTACTCTACTAATTGCTTTATATGCTTTAGTTGTGCTCCTCCACCTGTTAAAACGATACCTGCAATTAATTTTTTCTTAGGCTCTT
This sequence comes from uncultured Flavobacteriales bacterium, assembly GCA_913064955.1. Lineage (GTDB taxonomy): Bacteria > Bacteroidota > Bacteroidia > Flavobacteriales_D > Parvicellaceae > Parvicella. The sequence goes on along the minus strand of CAJYBK010000226.1, from coordinate 618 downwards.
CGTGTCCGTAACTTTTTATCTCAAAATATACTTGCTCAATAATTTCAACTACTCTTGCATGTATTATTTTTGATAATGTTTTTATCCCCAATATGAAAAATGTTGCTAGGATTACACAAATTATTCCTGTAACCATTGCTAAATATACAGAGTTTTCTGCCGCACTTAATAAAGTTTTGTTTAAAGCTAACGCTTCATACCATTTAAAACTAAATATAAAAGGTAACGAATTGTATCTAGACTCATTAAATCCCATCACCATAAGTACAAATATTGGAGTATATAAAAATAAAATAATTAAATAATTATAAAAATAATTAATTTATTACTTTATAAATATGAATAAATATAAATAAATAAATGTACAAACACCTACCCGCCGCCCTCCCCTGCTTTCTATATATATATATATATATATATATATATAGCCTACCCGCCGCTCTTCCCTGCACGATATTCTGTCCGAAGTAAGGCATCCCAGCACTCCCCTTTCGAAACTTGTTGAGCGTTGTGATGGGTTGCAGTTTAGGGTGCATGCGACGTGATTATGTATTGTACAAAGTGTTGATGGCGGGGGGTGTGGTTGGGGTGGGGGTGTGTGGGGGGGGGGTGGTGGGG
>CAJYBK010000225.1 GCA_913064955.1 uncultured Flavobacteriales bacterium | reverse complement strand
AAACGTTATAACAAACTTTATTAAACCTTGTTGAGCGGGTGTTTATTAAAAAATAATGACCTTACACTCTACGCAGGTATATATACGCTTAAAAAGCCTTAAATTAGGTTTTTGGCTTTTGAATCACATAAATTTGGCTAGAATAGGTGTTTTTAGTCTTTTTGGCCTTGATATTAGAGATAAAACCTCGCCAAAACCCCGTTAAGATATTTCCGCCTTTATATTTTTCACTCATCATACTTATATAGTAAGAATCAAATTTCATCGGCAGTACTTTTATGAGTTCTAGTTGATGGTTCTCCATTAATCTTTTTATATCATTTGGCGTGAAGTGATATAAATGGATCGGCAGATCTAAAGCAGCCCAATGTTCTTTATAGTGGTCTGCATCGTGTGAAGAACAGTTGGGTACGGCTACAACTAGATGGCCTCCTGGTTTTAAGATTCTTTTATATTCTTCAATGTCTTGATTAAGGTTATAAACATGTTCTAGAACATGCCACATCGTGATAGTGTCTTTTGATTCGGACTTAATGGTGTAGAGTTCATCTAGAGGAAGGGCTTGAATGTTGTTGTTGGATTTTGCCAATTTTCTGGCGTCCTCATCTGGTTCTAAGCCAATGGTGTTCCAGTTGTTCTTTTTACAATAGCCTAAAAAATCTCCTGTTCCACAGCCAATATCTAAGAGTGTTTTGTTTGAGCTAAAAGAAGAAATAAGCGTTTCTTTTTGCTTAATGGCACGAGTTCTTACTACATGATAAATTTTATTAATGACGCCCTTTTTTGTTGCCGAATGAGAAATATACGTGTCTGATTTGTAGTATTCGCCAATTGTATTTTCTGTTGGTATAGGGTTGGTAAATTTAAAATTGCAATTACTACATTGGCTAATTTTAAATTCATCTTGAGATACATTGTGGTCAATTGCGCTTCTCCAAAAACTAAGGTTTTTAGAGTTGCAAATTGGGCAGTTGTTAATGTTTTTTAGTTGGTGTTTCACGTGAAACAATTTAAATGGTTTGTAATATTTTGTGTTATGTTCCACGTGGAACATATAAGTCTTTATCTTCCTAAGTGTATTAATAATACTGAAACATCTGAGGGTTTTATTCCGCTTATTCTTGATGCTTGTCCAATGGTTGCAGGTTTGATTGCTTTGAGTTTTTCTTTACTTTCATTAGAAAACGTACTAAACTTATCATAGTCAACATCATCAGGAATCTTCACATATTCAAGTCTTTCAATTTTTTCTGCCACCTCTTTTTCTCTGTCAATATAGCCGGCATATTTTATTAAAAGTTCTGCTTGTTCTTCTACCTCTTTTGTGTCAAAGTCCTTTTCTGAAATGTATTTAGTTAGTGCTTTTGACCCCCTCTTCATTTGACTTAAATGCATACCTGGACGAGTTAAAACGTTGTCCATTTTCATTTTTTGCTTGATAGGAGAACTGTCTATTTCTGCTAAAATCGGGTTCAGAAACTCTGGGTCAACAGATGTGGTTTTAATAAAGTCAACTAACTCTTTTGTCTCTTTAATTTTATGATTGACCAATCGCAGTCTTTCGTCAGAAGCAAGTCCAATTGCATTGGACAATTCAGTCAATCTAATATCGGCATTGTCGTTTCTTAAAAGGATTCGGTACTCGGCTCTTGAGGTAAACATTCTATATGGTTCTTCTGTTCCTTTGGTGATTAAATCATCGATTAACACCCCTATATAAGCTTGACTTCGATTCAAAATAAAGGGGTCTTTTTCGTGCACTTTTTGGTGTGCGTTTATGCCCGCCATTAAGCCTTGACTTGCTGCTTCTTCGTATCCAGTTGTTCCATTAATTTGCCCACTAAAAAAGAGGTTTTCAATAAGTTTTGTTTCGAGTGTATGCTTTAGTTGGGTGGGCGGAAAATAGTCGTATTCAATTGCGTAACCCGGTCTAAACATTTTAGCGTTTTCAAACCCAGGAATTAGCCTTAAAGCAGCGGATTGAACCTCTTCAGGTAAAGATGTGCTAAAACCATTTACATAATATTCAACAGTATCCCAACCTTCTGGTTCGGCAAAAATTTGATGGCGCTCTCTATGTGCAAAACGATTAATTTTATCCTCTATGGACGGACAATATCTTGGCCCGGTACTTTGAATTGCTCCATTAAACATAGGGCTTCTATCGAAACCAGTTTTAAGCATTTCGTGAACTTCAGGATTGGTATATGTAATCCAACAAGGTTTTTGTGTGGTTAGGTTTTTTGTTTCATTTGAATAAGAAAACTTACCAGGGTTGGTGTCGCCATCTTGTATTTCCATTTTAGAAAAATCAATGGTTCTTCCATCAACACGTGGAGGTGTTCCAGTCTTCATTCGGCCAGATTGAAAACCTAATTCTTCCAGGTCATTGGTTATACCATGAGATGCTTTTTCTCCCATTCGTCCACCTCCATATTGCTTCTCTCCTAAATGTATAATTCCGTTCAGAAATGTTCCGCTATTAAGAATTACAGACTTGGCTTTTATGGTAATTCCCATGCCGGTTTTTACTCCTGTTACTCTTCCGTTTTCAGTCGTAATTCCAGTTGCCATGTCTTGCCAAAAGTCGAGGTTTTTCAATCCCTCCAAAGTTAATCTCCAGGTTCTGGCAAAAAGCATTCTATCACATTGAGCTCGTGGGCTCCACATAGCAGGTCCTTTACTTAAGTTTAAAAGTTTAAATTGAATGGCGCTTTTGTCTGTAACAATTCCAGTATAACCTCCAAGAGCATCAATTTCTCTTACAATTTGACCTTTGGCTATGCCTCCAATTGCAGGATTACAACTCATTTGTCCAATTGTTTCCATGTTCATGGTAATCATAAGTGTTTTGGAACCTAGATTGGCTGCAGCCGCTGCTGCTTCATTGCCAGCATGACCTCCTCCAACTACTATTACGTCATATTCTTGATGCATTGCCATTTTAGTAATATCTATATTTGTTTATGTTTTTGATAATCAGTTAGTTATAAGTTTTTCAGGTCTTATACTTAAGTAAAAGTCTTCTTTGGAGCGCATAATTTTCGACTCATGGGGTGATTTATCACCATGACCGCACAAGTGCAGCACGCCATGTATCATTACTCTATGCAGTTCGTCTTCAAATGAACTTTTCAATTCTAGTGCATTTTCTTTAACTCTATCTACCGAAATGAATAAATCACCGGATATAATTTGTTCTTCAACATAATCAAAAGTGATAATATCGGTGTAATAATCATGGTCTAGTGCGCTCTGATTTAAGGAAAGTAAGTACTCGTCAGAGCAGTAAATATAATTAATGTCTCCAATAGTTTTTCCTTCTTTAGAAATGGTATCTACTATCCATTTTCGAAGTGACAATTTTTCCTTAGGTAGAAAGGAAATATCTTCTTTGTGATGATAAATCATATGTCTAATTATTTGGAGCTCCGTCAGCCTGCCAACATTCAATTATTTCAATTAGAGAGTCAGACAACGGATTGGACTGATAGGGCATAGGCACATTACCCGCTTCATGTTTAATGGTTTTTAAACAGATAGTTAGGTTTTGAGTAATTTCAGAATAATTTTCTAAAGAATAACCACCGGAAGGAGAAGATGAATTGTGGCATCCTACACAGTTTGCGCTGAAAATAGGAAATACGTCTGTTGAAAAAGACTTTGGTATGGAGTCGCAATGAGTTTGAGATTGCTCTATTCTGGGCTCTGTTTGATCCTTGGAACAACTGCTAATTAAAACCAGTCCTAAAATAAGAAGGCTAACAAGTTTCATATTAAAGATTTTGATTAGCAAATATAACTGATTTTATGCTTACTTAGTTGTTTAAACATCCTTACTATGATTTGAATTACTTAATGAAGTTCCAAACTTAGACTTTGTATTTGTATAATTTTAATTAGTTTTGAATATCTAATATTTTGAAAACATGAAGAATAAATTCGTAAAACCTATCTTAATTGGTATCCCTGTAGTAGCATTGTTATCGTTCAATCAAATATCTGTGAAACCTTCTTATCATAGTTTAAGTGAAATTTATGAATGGAGTACAGGAGCGCCTGCGTCAAAAACGGGAGCGCCAGGTGAAAATACATGTACACAATGTCACTCAGGAAGCACAATGTCTGCTGTTGGAGTTATTATTACCGACTTCAATAATGGGTTAGGAAATACTTACGTACCTGGTCAAACATATGACATAACGATTAGCGGTTCAGGTTCAACGACTAATGGTTTTCAGATGACTTCTTTGAACAGTTCGGATGCAGCTGCAGGTGATTTTATTGCTGGAACAAACAGCGAATTAACTAATGGAGGTGGTAAAAAATATATTAATCACAGTGCATCTTCGGGCATTTCCTCGTGGACATTTGAATGGACTGCACCTCTAGCAGGAGAAGGAGATGTTACTTTTTATTATGCATATAATAAATCTAATAATAATGGAACAAATAGTGGAGACGAAATCTTTCTAGGCAATTTTACCGTTACAGAAGAATCATCTTTGTCCGCTTTGAATACTCAAGAAAAATTTAGTCCAGAAATTATAGTTTCACAAGGCGAAGTCAAATTGGATTACGTACTTAAGTCATCAAAGAGAGTTTATCTTTCTGTTCAAACCATGGAAGGAAAAATGGCTTTTTATAGTGATTTTGGCATAATGAACTCAGGAAGACAAATTTCACAACTCAACATACCTTCTGAATTAAGTAATGGAGTATATATAGTTACTTTGTTTATTGATAATCAGGGATATTCCAAAAAGGTATTTATTCAATAAATAGACAGGTTGTTTATTATCCAGGGAAGACATATCTTTTAATCTTGACAACCTATATCTTTGTATTAAAATAATTATAAAAAGAAAATGGACCAACTTCTGAAAGCTCTCCAGCAAAGAATTCTAATACTTGATGGTGCTATGGGTACTATGATTCAAAGGCACAAATTGGAAGAGGAAGACTTTCGAAAAGGGTGGTTTGAAAATCACGACAAACCTTTGAAAGGTAATAACGATCTTTTGGTGCTTACTCGTCCAGAAATTATTAAAGAGATCCACTCAGAGTATTTTGCTGCTGGAGCAGATATTGTTGAAACCAATACATTTTCCGGAACTACCATTGCTCAGGCAGATTATGGTTTGGAAAAGTATGTTTATGATATCAATTTTCAAGGAGCGAAACTAGCTCGTGAAGTGGCAGATGAGTTTACAACAAAAGAACCAAACAAACCAAGGTTTGTTGCTGGCTCAATAGGGCCGACTAATAGAACAGCATCAATAAGTCCTGATGTGAATGATCCAGGCTTCAGAAATACATCTTATGATTTATTGGTTGAAGCTTACGTGCTTCAGGTAAAAGCTCTAATTGAAGGGGGATGCGATTTACTTTTAGTAGAAACTGTTTTCGATACTTTAAATGCTAAAGCTGCTTTGTTTGCTATTCAAAACGTTTTTAATGA
>CAJYBK010000224.1 GCA_913064955.1 uncultured Flavobacteriales bacterium | reverse complement strand
TAATCTCCCAAAGAAATCATTACTTTTTCCAGTTTTCTTCCAATTTGAGAGGTCGTACAATTGTAATTGTTTACAATTATGGCGAAAACTAAATCTTTTACATCTGCGCTATTCACATATCCTGTGTAACTTTTACCGCTAGTCATAGTTCCACTTTTTGCTCCCAAGTAATTGTATATTTTTGTTCCTTTCCCGTAGGAAGACAAGGTGCCTGTTTTACCGCAATTTGGTAATGAAGAATAAAAAGTGTCAAAGTATTTACCTTTCTTTTTCATATACGTCAAAATCTCAACCAATTGTTTAGCAGAAATTGCATTTGCTCTACTTAATCCACTGCCATCATTCATGTAAAATCCATTCATGTCAACACCTTTGTCTGACCAATAATCTGTTACAGCGGTAGTTCCAGAAAATACAGAGCCATTGTGATACTTGGCAATACCAATATGCTTTAATAAATGTTCTGCAAAGAGGTTGTTGGAGATTAGGTTAGTCCAATAAACAATAGAACTCAAACTTGGGGAGTCGGTCTCATGAAAAGGGGTTCGTTTTAAAGTATCCAGATCATTCTCAATGCTAAGTTTCCTAGTTGTAGTAGCTTGTCCATTAACCTTAATGCCATTTTTCCATAATTTTGATTCTAATTCAAAAGCAGCAATATATGCAGGGTCGTGAGTTGCACCTCTAACCTCAAAATCTGTTGCTCCTTTGGGGATACGGCCTTTTATTAACCTATAATTATCGTAAGGTCCACCATAAATATATGCTTCATCTTTAGTGGTGTTTCCTGCAAGAACTCTATTGTCTATGACTAATCCAGGTGCATATGGTTCATAACATGTGACTTCTGTTAGGTCATTGTTTTCATTACCAGCGTCAAAAGTATATGTTGTTGTGTTATCGTAAATTGACAATCCCGAAACTCCCGCACCGTAATAATTGCCCATATCTCCCCAACCCCAGGAAGCGGGAACAAACTCATCGGAGAAATAACTGTCATCACCAACAATTTTACCATCGATACTATGGATGCCAAGATTCTCAATTGATGAAATCCAATCATTCATAAAATCCTCATCATCTTTATTGAAATACTTACTGCCTAGTGTTGGGTCACCGCCACCCTCAATGTATATATTGCCATGCAAAACACAATTACTGTCAATAAAACCGTCATATGATAGTTGCGTTTTAAATTTATGATAAGATCCTAGGTATTGTAGCACAGTAGCCGTAGTGACTACTTTCATGGTGGAAGCTGTTACGAGGCTTTGCTTACTGTTGTATTCTTCAATCATGACGTCATTGTCTGAGTCATATACATAGAAACTTATTGAGGCATTTTTTAAATCGGGATCGTTGGCAAGCTTTTCAATTGCTAATTCTATGGAACTAGGTACCCTTACTTCTCTGACCTCTCTTACAGGTCTATCTTGCGAGAGAATCGGAAAAAGGCAAAGAGAAAAACAAAAGAGAAGTATAATTTTAGACATAGTCAAAGTTAATGATATTTAATTGTTAGTCATTTGTCAAAAAAAAATGTTTTTAAGCGCATTTTTTTCGCAAGTTTGTAGTATGTGCGTAATTGTAGGCGTAATAAATCATAATCTAGAACAAGATAGTCTTACGGAATTTATGAAAATAGGTTTGGAAAGATTGGCTAAAAGAGGTCCAGATTTTCAAAATTATTATCAGAATGATAAGATTGCTTTTGGCCACGCTAGACTTTCAATTATTGATACCTCTGCAGCAGCAAATCAACCTTTTTGGGATGAAAGCAAGCGTTATTGTTTGGTATTTAATGGAGAGATATTCAATTTCCAATCATTAAAAAAAGATTTACAATCACAAGGTTACCACTTTAATACAAACTCTGACACTGAGGTACTTTTGAGGCTGTTGATTTTGAAAGGTAAGAAAGCATTAAACGAATTGAATGGATTTTTTGCCTTTGCTTTTTATGACCTACAAACTGGTTGTGCATTGTTAGCAAGAGATAGATATGGCATTAAGCCATTAGTTTATTCAATAAAAAATAACAGTTTAGTATTTGCCTCAGAGATAAAAGCGCTTTTACCTTTTCTAAAATCTAAGGAAATTGATAAACAATCCTTGCAATACTTCTTTAAATTCAATTACATCCCAACCCCAAATACAATTCTAAAAGGCGTTGCAAAATTAAATGCAGGTGAGTGTTTAGAGTTTGATAATGAGGAATGGTGTATTAGTAAATATTATCAGATTCAGAAATCAAAATCACCTTTTATAGGTAATTACGATGATGCTAAAAAGGCGGTCTACGAACTTCTTGAAGATGCTACGAAGCTAAGAATGATTTCAGATGTGCCACTAGGCTCTTTTCTGAGTGGAGGAATCGACAGTAGCATCGTTAGTACAATTGCAGCAAAGCATACTAGTAATTTGAATACCTTTTCAATTGGGTTTAAAGATGAACCTTATTACGATGAGACTGAGTATGCAAACTTGGTCGCAAAAAACATAAAATCCAATCATACCGTTTTTTCATTGTCCAATGACGATTTGTTAGAACATTATCAAGAGGCGTTAGATTATTTTGATGAACCTTTTGCGGACAGTTCGGCATTGAATATGTTTATTCTTTCTAAAAAGACCAAAAGCAAAGTTACTGTTGCTCTTTCAGGAGACGGTGCAGATGAGTTATTTAGCGGATATAACAAACACGAGGCGTTATGGTTGGCTGATCAGGGAGGGCTGAAGAACTCCATTGTAAAGAACTTTGGCGTGTTTGGAAGTAGAATGCTGCCAAAATCAAGGGATAGTAAAATTGGAAATTTGGGAAGGAAATTAGAAAAGTTTTCATCTGGGCTTCAGACTACCTCACAGCAACGGTATTTGGATTGGGCATCTTTCATGGGTACATCGGAAACTGAAAAGTTAACTAATCAGGTTTTCGAACTTAATGGTGACTTAAGTTATTTACTAGACGAAGTGAAGGACTTCAATGATTATTTATTGAGAGATTTTAAACTTGTTTTGCAGGGTGACATGTTGCGTAAAGTGGATGCTATGAGTATGGCCAATAGTTTGGAGGTAAGGACACCTTTCCTGGATTATAGATTGGTAGATTTAGTGTTTTCAATGCCGAGTGAATTTAAAATTCAAAAAGGAGATAGGAAAAGACTGCTAAAAGATGCTTTTAGAAAAGATTTGCCAGAGGAAATATTTAATAGAGGTAAAAAAGGCTTTGAAGTTCCTTTAAGGAAATGGTTCAATAAAGAACTCAAGACTGTTCTTGAGAAAGAGGTTTTTAATAAGGGTTTAATTGTTTCCCAGGGTTTTTTGAATTGGGAAGAAGTGGAAAATATACAAAAGAAATTATATTCCAACAATCCTAATGATGCTGTATATAACACATGGACTTTATTAGGTTTTCAGAGATGGATTGCAAAATATTATAATAATTAAGATGCCGAAAGTACTTAGGATAATAAATAGATTTAATATTGGAGGACCAACGTATAATGCTGCTTATTTAAGCAAGTATTTAGCTCCGGATTTTGAAACGCTGCTAGTTGGTGGTCAGAAAGATGAATCTGAAGATAGTTCAGAGTTTATTTTGGACAGTTTAGGATTAAAACCGATTATCATTCCTGAAATGAAAAGGGAGATTAATTTTAAGCAGGATAGGCTGGCATATCAAAAAATAAAAGAAATTATTGGTGATTTTAAGCCTGATATTGTTCATACTCATGCTTCAAAGGCTGGTGCAATTGGTCGTTTGGCAGCTCATAAGATGAAGGTGCCATTAATCTATCACACTTTTCACGGGCATGTTTTTCATTCATATTTTGGTGCGGCAAAAACTAAGGCGTATAAAAGCGTGGAAAGATATTTAGCAAAGAAATCTACTAATATAATTGCCATAAGTGAAATACAGAAGAGAGAGTTAAGTGAAATTCACAACATTTGTAAACCAGATAAAATTAAAATTATCCCGTTGGGATTTGATTTAACTCGATTTAGGGAAAATAAAAAAGAAAAAAGAGCCAAGTTTAGAAAGGAGTGGGGAATTAAAGAAGATGAAATAGCTATAGGAATTGTAGGAAGGCTTGTGCCGATTAAAGATCATAATTTCTTTTTAGATGCTGCCAGTAAGATAAATCATACCACATCAAAAAAAATTAAGTTTTTAATTGTAGGAGATGGAGAATTAAGACCCATTCTTGAACAAAAAGTTCTAAATGAAAATATAAATAATGTAGTTTTTACAAGTTGGCAGAAGAATGTGGATGAGGTTAATGCGGGATTAGATATTATTTGTTTATCTAGTAAAAATGAAGGTACTCCTGTTAGTTTAATTGAGGCACAAGCGTCTGGGATACCGATTGTATCTACGAATGTAGGAGGTATTGAAAATGTTGTGTTGAAAAATGAATCGGCTTTTTTAAGTGAAGTGGGAGATTTAGAAAGTTTCGTTAAGAATTTAGGTCTGTTGATTGAGGATGATGAATTACGTGAGTCTATGTCTCAGAAAGGTGGACATGTGCTTAAATCGTTCCATTACACAAGGTTAATTGATGACGTAAAGGAACTGTATAATCTTGGTTTGAATTTAACTTTGTAACTCAAAGTGCTTTCTACTTTGAAAAAAAGTTATAGATTTGTCATATTAAATTTTAGAAATGAAGAATATATTAATACTATTAATCACGGTTAGTGTTGTTTTTTCAAGTTGCACGGTAAATTCGCACATTATGTTGAAGACACCGAAAGACTTCGTTTTCGATGAGATTCCTACTGAGCAAAATTTAGAGTATGTTTTATCTCCAGGGGATCAGTTAGATTTTAGGTTGTATTCTAATGGAGGTTTTGCTGTTATTGATATGGCGTCTGGAACTGGTGGCTCTGCCAACTTGCAGCGAGCGGCAGCGCTTAGTGTTAGTTATTTAGTTGAACCAAACGGAAAGGTTAAATTACCTATTTTAGGTGATGTTCATATGATAGGAAAGACGGTTAGAGAGGCACAAGATTACTTGGAGGAACTGTACTCTGAGTATTATGTTGATCCGTTTTTGCAGTTGAATATAAAAAACAAAAGAGTTATTGTTTTTTCAGGAACTGGTAGTGGTGCTCAGGTCGTTACCTTACAGAATAATACAGTTACACTTTTGGAGGTGTTGGCTCAAGTAGGTGGTATATCAAGGGATAGTAAGGCAAATACAATTAAACTGATTCGTACGGTTCCTGAAAAACATAAGCGTGAGGTTTATAAAATTGATTTGAGTAAAATTGAAGGTTTGCCTCAAGGAGACTTAATTGTGCAAGCGGATGACATTATTTATGTTGAGCCAAATGCAAATATTGCTCGGGAAATACTTCAGGACATTACACCTGTAATTTCGCTGGTTACAACGTCAATATTGTTTTATGTAACGCTCACCAATATACCTAGATAATGTCTATGATGCAAGAAAATATAGACTCGGGAAATG
>CAJYBK010000223.1 GCA_913064955.1 uncultured Flavobacteriales bacterium | reverse complement strand
ATCCTTCTTCAGTATCTGTTACTTGTAGCGGATGTTCTATTAAGCAAGAAGGAGATTTTTATATTGCTACTGCTAATAAAGTAGGAAGTAAAGCAACAATTTCTGTTTCTGCCAAAACACCGGAAGGAAAATCTGTAAGTTTAGCTTCAGAGGAGTTTAGAGTTTTCCCATTACCAGTTCCAACACCAAAGTTTGGCGGAAAAGGTATCGAAAGCGCCTCAATTTCAGCAGCTGTTGCTAAAAAGGGACCTCCAATTGTAGCAGATATGAGTGGAGCGCCTTTGGATATTGCATACAAAGTTACTGGTTTCCAGATGCTTGTATCTAAAAATGGAAAAGTTGTTACTTTAAAGTCGACAAGTCATAAATTTACAGGTGACATGTTGAGCGCAATGAAAGGAATGGGTAAAGGATCTACCTTGAATTTGACGCAAATTAAAGCAGCAGGACCGTCTGGGAAATCAATTCCAATTGGTAACCTAACTTTTGTACTTAACTAAAACAAAACAATATGATTGTAAGAAGATTAACCGAAACCACCGCCTTACTTCTTTTGACTATTACTGCGTCAGCGCAATTGCCTTCTACAGGTACTGCTGCTAATTCAGGAGTTTTGGATGGAGTCTATGTTCAAGAACATATTCCTACTAAAAGAGTAGTTCAATATACTCACTTAAGAGAAGCGGATGTAATGTGGTCAAAGCGTGTTTGGCGCACGATTGATCTTCGTGAAAAGCAAAATCATCCTTTGTTCTTTCCAACAACACCTATTTCAGATAGAATGTCCTTATATGATGTTATCAAATATGGTGTATTGGATGAGGGAAGTTTGACGATATATGATGTTACTGGATTATTCGATGATCAATTTAGGTTTCCTGTAAAAAGGGAGCCAGGTGAAATAGATTCTGTTTATAAATTAAGATTAGAATCTTACTTCGGTGAAGTTTCAACCGAGGCAAAAATTGATATGGAAACCGGTATGGAAATGTATGATGAATTTGGGAATCCAGAATTCGAAGATGTAACTAGTCAATATGAAGCTAGAGAGATCATTAGATATGAAATAAAGGAAGATTGGTTTTTTGATAAACAACGTTCTGTTTTAGACGTGAGAATTATTGGTATCTCACCAGTGGTTCAAATGAAAGATCAAAGCGGAAACGTAATGGGTGTTAAAAATCTATTCTGGTTGTATTTCCCAGAGTGTAGATATGTATTTCAAAACTTCTTTGTATACAATCCACACAATGATGCTCAAAGAATGAGTTTTGATGATTTGTTCTGGAAGCGTGATTTCAATAGTTACATTCACAAAGAGAGTAATATATTTGATAGAAATGTATCTCCAAACTGGAAGGGTGTTGATGCATTGCTAGAATCTGAAAAGATCAAAGGAGAGATGTTCAGATTAGAGCATGATCTTTGGAACTTATAAAATCATATTTTAAATAATATTAATCCCAATTCAGCAATGAATTGGGATTTTTTTTGTCTACATCGTACCTTTTTGAAAAATGCACATTATCTATATAGATATCACTTGTGCACGAGTTTTATTTTTTTGATTGAGTTGTATTAATTCACTGAAATTCAATTATTAACTTAAAACGTACAATTATGGCAGGCTCAAAAGAATCCCCAAGACAAAAATTAATAGGACTAATGTATTTAGTTTTAATGGCGCTCCTAGCCATGAATGTTTCAAAGGAAGTTATAAATGCTTTCGTCACTCTTTCAAATAACATGGAAGATCAAAACCTAGATATGACTATGTCTAATAGTGCACAAATTAATCAGCTATTAGCAAAAGTGAATAGTGGAGACATCTCTCAAAAAGAAAAGGAAGAAATTCAATTAGTTTATCAAAAGGCACTAGATGTTCATAATTTGGCTAGAAGAACAGTTAATTTTTATATGTCTAATGCCGATGAAATGCTACAAGAAGGACAGCCTGGAGAATGGACTTATGATGCTGGAGATGGATTTCTTGCAGTTAAGGATTTAGTGGTTAACGAATATGACAAAAAAGATGATTATGACATTCCAACTAGATTGTTTGTAGGAGAAAATCATGTAGAGATAAATTCAAAAGGGAAATTGTTGATTTCAACCTTAGAGAATTACAGAGACTCAATTTGTATTGTTTTAGGAAATAAGTTAAAGGATAAGCAGAACTATTCTTTTGTACCGCCTAAAGTTGTAAAGAAAACTCAAACGGACACCTCATATTTTGAAGTTTTGGAAAAGGCATTAGAGACGGTCGATATCAAAGATAGACAACCCATTAGAGATATTTATAGATTATTGACCATGCCTCAATTTGTAACAAATCATGATGAGCAATACCCATGGCAAGCGGGACAGTTTGATCATGCGCCTATGGTCGCGGCATCAGCTATTTTTACTTCTTTAAAAGGAAGGGTGCTACAGGCGGAAAAGATTATTTTAAATAATTTTAATGAACAAAATGACTTACCACCTTTCGTGTTCAATAAGATTAAACCTCTTGCATTTTCTTCTACGAGTTATATAAACGTAGGTGACAGTCTAAATATGGCTGTTATGGTAGCTGCATTTGATTCTACAGCAAAAACTGAGGTGAGATATTGGATGGACGATACATTGAGAAATCCGGACAACATGCAAACTTCACAGATGAATTCGATAAATTTTGGTGGAGGTGTTGGAGATCATAGAGTAGTTGGGGATATTGCTGTAATGACAAAATCCGGCAAGGAATGGCGTCCCTTTGATTTTAATTATAGTGTTGGTTCACCTAATGCTACTGTAGCCGCTTCTGATTTGAATGTTTTGTATGCTGGAGGATGGCAGAATAACATAAGTGTTTCAGCAGGAGGTTATGATCCATCTAGTGTTGTTGTTTCAGGATCTAATTGTAGTATTTCAAAAAAAGGAGACGGTTATGTTGCAACCGCCACTAATGTCAATGGAAATGCAATAATAACGGTTAAAGCTCATGACGCTAAAGGAAATTCAGTAACCTTAGCGCAGCAAACTTTCAGAATATTGGGGTTGCCAAGTCCTCAGCCAAGTTTTGCTGGAAAAACCTTTGGAGACAAAAACATAAGCAAAAATCATGTAAAAAATGTCAATGTCTTAAGTTGTATTTTGCCAAATGCACCCCTTGACGCAGAAGTGGAAATTGAAAGTTTTGATTTAATGGTTAGTGGAAACAACAGTATAATTGTACTTCACTCAGATTCTAAATATTTTACTGAGCAAATGAAACAAGCAAAAAATGCGATGTCATCAGGGACTAAGTTGAATATAATAAATGTGGTTGGAGGAATAAAAGGAACCAAAGCGAGACCTATTGGTAGTCTTATTCTCACAGTACAATAAATGGAAAATAAAAAAGGAGAACTAATTAGTTCTCCTTTTTTTCAAAAGATGTCTTGATAATTAAAGTCGCCTTTTATCAATCAATAACTTGAAATTGCTTGATGACTTTCTTTTGTCCTAAAAATAGACTCAACATATAGTTTCCGTTGACTAATTGACTTACATCAATTGGCTGGTCTTGTATAACTCCTGAAAGAACCACTTGTCCAATCTCATTAGTTACTTCATATCTAACATCAATCAAATCTCCCGAAATATTAATGAAGTCATTTGTAGGGTTAGGGTATATACTTATTTCCTTAGCATTTAATTCAGATAATGAAGAAGTACCTTCTATAGTAATTGTGCTTTCGGCTGTACATCCAAGGTTGTCTGTAACATAAACATGATAATTCCCTGAGTTAAGTTGATCTAGATAAGTACCTGTAAAGTCTGGATGGTTTTTCCAGTCAATTTCATATGGTGCTTGTCCACCTGTAATTATAAGATTAATAGAACCACTAAATCCATATGAGTCATGCTCCAATATAGATGAGATTACTAGACTTGAGGAAGATTCGATAAGGATAGTATCAACACTAGACCCGCATCCAAGACCATTGTCTATCTCTATTAAATAAGCACCGTCAGAATTATTATAAAGTGTATCTGCCTGTGCAGAAATTGACGTAATACTGTTAGCAGTTGCTAAGTTAGTCCATGTGTATTCCCATGGACCAGGCCCACCTCCAATAGCTACGATGTCCTGATCTACATCAGCACAAACAAAAGGACTATAACTATATTTAGGACCAAGACTTCCATTAATACTAAATCTAACACCAGTGAAGGCTAAAGAGTGTGTAAATGAATAGGCAGGTGTTGTTCTTAGGTCAATAACCGAATCCAGAATATGGTCAGTTAACCAAAGACAAGTCACACTATCAAGGTTAGGTAATTCTGATGCAGAAATGGTATAAACTCCAGGAATAGAGGATTCAAGTTTTAAAGGTATTGCGTTCTCTAGTTCTGTCTCATCTATGGTTTGTATGGAGAAGTTATCCAATCCGTTGGTAAAGTAGAAATTAGCTTTATCATTTAATGAGTTAAATTTAGAAGCATCCACATCACCTTCTAATTCTTGAGTATAACCAGATGCAAATCTAAGCACAATATCATCGACACTTCCTTGTCCTGAAAGTTCTAATCGAAGAATATTAGGATTGGATTTTATGTAAGCTGGATCGTCAACTACTTTGACAGACTCTTGAGCCGTCAACTCAGGCGAAGGACCATTTGTATGTACCCAGAAAGCCTGAGATGAAGCAATGTGTCTAGAGCCTCCGTTTGTGCCAACACCTCCAACATAACTAGAAAATTGTCCAATAGAGCCACTCCAAACATAGATAGCATCATTCACATTTGTTTTGGTCCAGTTTGCTGCATCCCAATCTATAGCAGAAGGGTAGGGGTTTGAAACCAAATTCCAACCATCTTGCGTGTCTGGTTGAGTCGGGTCATCATAATATGTGATTGGTAGAGAAATAGTTCCTTTATTGGCTGGTCCTTTTACATCAAAGGTAAAAGTGCTCGGTCCCATGTATACATAATAACCTTGGCCAACATCTATAGGGTCAGATATGTGGGTAGGGACTGTCCATCCTTGTTCTTTGTCACCTGGTAAGGTCTCATCATAACTGTAGATTGATGTAAAGTTGAAGGTAGGAAACTGTGCGCCAGAAAAACCTGTGGTAGGCATGTTGTCATCCCAAGATTCAAGTGTTACATTACTTACCGGTGATCCCAACATTCTCCAGTCATTGCTGTTAATTGGTACATATCTTTCAAAAGTTATATCACCAGAGATGTCACCACCAGTTATTTCTCCAATTCGAGCCGTGCCGTTTATTGTTGATCTGAATATTATTGAATCATTAGTCTCAAACAATCCATTGTTTAACTGAAGCGTACCAGAAACTTGACTAACACCTCTTTCTATGGTTACGCCATTTGAGTTATTTACCGTAATATTATGCCACGATCCATTACCAATTATATTCTGCGCTTGCGTACCTATAAACTCTACTGTACCAGTTTGAGGAACAAGCGCATTATTCGTGTAGAAATCACGT
>CAJYBK010000222.1 GCA_913064955.1 uncultured Flavobacteriales bacterium | reverse complement strand
ATGTATCGCCTTACCTTTGACACTGACTGGTGGAACTTCAGGGCTAAGTTATTCATGGAGTGGACCAGATTCTTTCTCAAGCACATCTCAAAGTCCTACGGTTTCTGCTAATGCAACCACTGGAATGTCAGGTGTTTACACTATTACTGTAACGGATTTAGGTACTACATGTAGTAACACTGCAACAACAACTGTTACTATAAATGCATTACCAGTTATAGATATATCTGGAATCGTACTAACCGACCCTAGCGCATGTGCTGCTTCA
Source organism: uncultured Flavobacteriales bacterium (assembly GCA_913064955.1). Classification (GTDB taxonomy): domain Bacteria; phylum Bacteroidota; class Bacteroidia; order Flavobacteriales_D; family Parvicellaceae; genus Parvicella. The sequence goes on along the minus strand of CAJYBK010000222.1, from coordinate 5,231 downwards.
GATGGTTCAATTAACGGTATTGTTGGATCTGGAGCACCAACTCTTTCATATTCTTGGAATGGAGGTGCTTCTCAAGCCGGAACTTCTAATTCAGGTTTATCGGCAGGAAATTATACAATAGTAGCAACTGATGGCAATGGTTGTACCGCCAGTGCAGGACCTTTTGCTTTATCAGATCCTACTCCACCCGCAGCTCCAACTTTAAGTTTAGCACCTGGACCAATATGTATTGGAGGAAGTTTTACAATTTCAGTTGTATCTCCTGACCCTAGTGCAACCTATACTTGGAGTGGACCTAATGCGTATTCAAACACAGGAACATCTATTACACTTACTAACATTACCGCAGCAGAATCAGGTTCATATGACGTAGCTACTACGATTAGCGGATGTACCGTAGGAAACGCTACTGCTCCTATAAGTATTACTGTAAATAGTTTACCTTTGGTCGATGTCTTACCTCCTTTGGTTGTTAACTGTAACAATCCAATTGTGACTTTGGATGGTAGTAACTCAGAGCAAGGTGGAAATATTTCTTACAGTTGGAATGCAACTGCTGGCGGTAGTTATATTGGAACAGGAACAACAGACACTGAAACTACAAGCACTGCTGGAGATTACGAACTTTCTGTAACCAACGCTACTACCGGGTGTATAAATTCGGAAATAGTATCAGTTACGACCAACCAAAACACTCCTGTTGCAAATATTACAACCACTAATGCAGGACAACTGGATTGCTCAAACACTTCTCTAATATTAGATGGAACTGGTTCAACAAATGATGCCGGTGGAAATACTGGATTAACTTATACTTGGTCAACGACTTCGGGAGGTGCGTCTATTGGAACAGGTTCCACTCAAAGTGTAAGTGCCGCAGGAGACTATTATTTGTTAGTTGAAGAAACTATTTCAGGTTGTACAGATGAACAAATGATAACCATTACAGCAGATGCAAATGTTCCAGTTGCAATTATAACAAATGTGAACGACCTTACATGTGATTCTACAACGATTACACTATTAGGTGGTACCTCTACCGGTGGTACGTTAGATTATGAATGGGAAGATTCCAATCCAACTACTATTTCATCTTCGTCTTCTGTGGTTATAAATAGTCCAGGTACTTACACACTTACTGTAACCAATCCATCTAATAGTTGTACTAATACGGCAACAATTGTAATTTCTCAGGACATTACAACGCCTACTGCTTCTATTACGCCTTCTGCAACAGAAGTAGATTGTAATAATCCAAGCATTACTTTAGATGGAAGTGGTTCTTCACAAGGTGCTAACTATGAGTATACATGGACTACAATTGGAGGTAACATAACAGGAACAACTAATACTGACAATACAACCGCAGATGCTGCTGGTGATTATACCATCACTGTAGAAAACACAACAACAGGATGTACTCAAACTGCAAATACTACCCTATCCCTTGACATTACTTTACCAACAGCTGATGCTGGTACTGATGTTAATTTCCCTTGTGGTGTAACATCTGTAGCGCTTGATGGTTCAGGCTCTTCAGGAACAGGCATTACTTATTCTTGGACTGGACCTGGAACCATTACTAATGGTTCTACTGCTACGCCTGATGTTACAGCAACCGGAAATTACGTTTTAACTGTAACAGGTAGTAATGGATGTACTGCCACTAGCAATGTTGATGTTATTCCAAATTCTAATGCTCCTATTGCTGATGCTGGAACAGCAATTGTTATTACTTGTTTGAATTCTTTACCCGTAAACTTAGACGGATCTAATTCTGATAGTGGTGCAAATATCACCTATTCATGGTCTACTACTGGATCAGGTATTATTACTAACAATACTTCTACTACTCCGTCAGTTGATCAGGCAGGTTTATATGAAATACTTGTTACAAACACTTCTAACAACTGTTCGGCTACAGCTACAGTTCAAGTTACCACTGATACAGTTTCACCAACTGCTGATCTAAGTGCCACTGTTTCAAGTGTGATTTCTTGTAGTTCTAATTTAGTAGCCAACCTTGATGCCAGCAATTCTACTGGAACAGGTCTAACTTATACTTGGTCCACTAGTAATGGTGTAATTGATTCTCAAATTGGCGAAAACGCAACAGTTTCTGCTTCAGGTGATTATGACATACTAGTTACTGGAAGTAATGGATGTTCTAATACATCTAGTATTGCTGTAACAATGGATACGGTTACACCTACAGTAATTATTGACCCAGCAGATACATTAAACTGTAATATCAATTCTATTGTTATTGATGCAGGAAACACTACAGGAACAAATGAAACTTACACATGGACAACAAACACAGGTACAATAGTTTCAGGCGCTAATCAAAGTGATGTTACTGTTTCCTCAGGAGGATACTATTACCTTTTGGTAACCAATGACAATGGATGTAGTAGTTTTGACAGTGTTAATATTGAAACTGCACCTAGTCCAATAGCAGACTTCACTCCTTCCTTAACTTCTGGAGCAGTTCCTTTGGTAGTTGATTTCACTAATAATTCGATTGGGAATATTGTAGCGGATGATTGGACGTTTGGAGATGGAAATACATCTGTATTAAGTGATCCTAATAATACCTATACAGAAATTGGTGTTTACACTGTAGAATTAGTGGTGACAGACCAATTTGGTTGTACTGATACAGCAACAGTTATTATTGATGCTTCTGGTGACTACACTATTTCAATACCAAATATCTTTACACCTAACATTGATGGAAACAATGATGTTTTCCATGTGGATATAGAACATGCCTCTGATTTTCAAGCTACAATTTTCAATAGATGGGGTCAGTTAGTTTATGAATGGGATGGTGTTGATGGAGGTTGGGATGGATACACCTACTCTGGTGTTTTAGCAAGTGAAGGAACATACTACTATTTATTTGTTGTTACTGACTTAAAAGGAGAAATTCATGAATACCAAGGCCATTTTAGATTGGCTAGATAACTTATAAAAAAAGCGCTTCAATTATGAAGCGCTTTTTTTATGCATTTATATTTTTGTCTTAACCAAGTTTGAACCTAGATAATTCAAGTAACGTAATAATGTATTTCTATTGTTTCTAAATGACATCAATGCACTTATTAACCTATTCTTTTCCTTATCTTTTAATTCAAATATCTTTGCCACTATTATTTCTGGACTTAGTGTAATTACTTCCTTTCTGTTAACTAGGACGATAGGAGAATTCCACTCAATCCTATTTCTATCCAATATTAATTTAATCTCCTCCATAATCTTATCATTCTTATTGGAATAACTATTTACAAAGTTTATGCCATCCAAAAAACTTTGAACTCCAATTTTACCATTGTTTTTAAATTAAGCAACCTCAGAGACTTTATAAATTAAAACTAAACACAAAAAAAAACGCTGTAGGAAGAGATCTCCACTACAGCGTTTAATTAAAATAAAGATTATAATTATTATAAACTCATATTTTTACTTAACCAATCTTTTAAATTTTCCTTTTGAGGCTTACCATAAAATTCGTACAAATAAGCAGTTATTTCGTTTGTTTTTGTTTCAGAATCCTTTGCTTTCAATTCATCTAGAATAACGCCTAATTCTAATTTTAAATTTTCAGAATTTGGTGATATCAAGAAAAACTCACTGATTTTAGTGCTTTTCTTAATACTGTTATTTCTGTAATATATAGCCATTTTTGTTTTCTCAGGAATTGGTAATGATTTGCCATCAACCGTATAAATTTCCTTTGCTGTTAATTCTAGAACATCATCATGAAAATTTAATTTCTTCGGAATGCTTTCTCCATTCAACTCATATTGCAAATAGAAGAAATTATCTTTATCCATTGGATATACCTCAGAATTAATTTTCAATTCCATTTCTTCTAGTAACAAATAATTTTCGCTAAAATGGTTTTTTAAGTCTAACGCATTAATCAATGCGCCACTTCTTGTTGCTACATTACTCATGGCGGGTAGAAGATTAGAAGCGCTTCCACCTTTTGCATCAGGAGTAAGTACAAACCTTCCATTTACAGAAGAAATTACTGCTGCTCTAGACTCTTGTGTCCCAAAGGTCAGTTTTTCATTACTTGCAAATAAATCTCCAGTAAGTAAATCCTTTCCGGATTTTACATAAGTGATTTTTCCATCTACTTTGATAACCTTATAATTATCCGCAACAGTATTGCTGTCAATGGCAATAAATCCAGTAACTAAAAGCGCTACTCCTGCCGAAATTGATAATATTGCTGTTTTCATATTGTTTGTATTTAATTGCTTTGTGCAAAATTAGACAATAATCAGACCAAAAACATCTCATTTAAATAACTTTTAAAGAAGAAAAAAGGGCATTCGTCCAAAAAATGAAGAATATACTTTAATATTTAAAAAAGTCGTACCTTTGCCGCCCGTTTTAAATGAGGGAAATATGAAACTTATAAATAAGTCGAAAAATACCAAGAGATCAGGACATTCAAGTAATGAAGTGGCCAGAAGACTATTGAAGAAAAAGTTTTCTAAATTAAAGAGAAGTTTGTTTTTAATCGCTACAATAATAACACTAGCTTCTTTTCAAACAAAAAATTCAACAAGAAGTTACCAAAGTTTTGTAGGTCCAATTATAGAGGAGAAAACACCAGAATTAACTCCTGAAAATGTTTATGCCCACTTAGAAAGACTTGGGGTAAAGCATCCAGAAATAGTATTAAAACAATCTATTCTAGAAACAGGTTGGTATGAATGTGATTATTGCTCCTTAGAACATAACAATATTTTTGGTTTCAGATACAAAAAAAAATACCTTGAGTTTGACACTTGGGTAGAGAGTGTTGAGTACTACAAAAAATGGCAAGAAAAAAGATACCAAGGAGGTAATTACTATGGTTTCTTGAAAGAAGTAGGTTATGCTACTAGTAGAACATACATTTCTAAACTTAAACAGATTAAAGTAGATTTCTTGTAATTTTTATTTTGAATTACTAATAATTCCTTTTTACTTCTAAATAATTGTTTTAATTCATTCAATTCATTTCTTAACTTTACCGATTGTAATAATAACGTAAGTTAAATCATGAAAATAAGTTTACTTCTTTTTCTAGCGGTTTTCACCTCTATAAATATTTTGGCACAAGTGCCAACTCAAAGTTGCCCAAGCCCTATTGTTGTACCTAATGATCCAGGAATATGTGGCGCTAATGTAACGTATACAATTCCTGTCTGCACAAGTAACTGTGCAGG
>CAJYBK010000221.1 GCA_913064955.1 uncultured Flavobacteriales bacterium | reverse complement strand
CGTAGCCAATAATCCTGTAATCATGATACCTTCAAAGTGTAAGTTGCCGATTAATTCGATTATGATTAATGGATTAAAAGCATAAAGGAACCATCTTTCAGGAGGTTGCATGAGGTGCTGTAACAAACGATAAAGTAAAAACAATGTAAGTCCCTCAAATAGCAGTAAAATGAACTTGAGGAGCATTACGTTAACTTCTATGTTATAGCCACTTGTGTATGAAGTAGAAACAAACATAGTGTGTAATACTGGCGGATAAATGGAAAAGTATTCCAATGAATTCCGTTCGGACAATAATGTAAATTCATACGTGGCCAAAGGGAGTTCGCTGGCGGCATCAAATGGAATGTCTTGATAGGGATTGATACCTTCTGTTTGGATATAGCCATCCCAAACAAATCGAAAATAATCATCAGATAGAGCAGGAGTGCTAAATAGAAAAACGCATCTAAATATAATAGCCGTTTGAAACCAAAAACGCAAAGAAGTTATTTGAGAACCATACTTGTAAATAGCCCAATAGCCACCAAAAAGTAATGCTACCAATGCAAACAATTGCTCATACTGTGTTCTCTCCGTGTAATATGCTAGCAAAACATAACTAACTAACGAAACCAACAAAGCCCCGTAGAGAATGATATGCTTTTGGCTCAATTTCACTATCGATATTTAAAAATGGTTGTAATGATTTTGTAACCCGCCATGATGGTTCCTTTCAGAGTTCCAGAAACTTTGCTCTTGCCAATTCTCACTCTATAGTCAACAGGTATTTCTGTGCAATTCATTTTCAATTTGGCTGCTTTAACTTGCATCTCTACTGTCCTGCCAAATGTTATGGCTTGCATGTCTATGGGCGTCAGAGAATCGTAAGTGACGGCTCTAAACGGTCCCAAATCTGTGAATTCTACTTTGTAAAACCATTTGATCAATTTGGTGGCCAACCAATTACCAAATATCTGTTGAGGTGTCATTGATTTTTTCTGCTTATCACCCAATGCTCTTGATCCTATCACTAAGTCCATGCTGTCATTCAAGATTGGCGCTACCAACTCTGGTAACTGCTCTGGAAAGTCAGAATAATCCGCATCTATGAAAACCACAATGTCTGGTTGGATGTTGTGCTCAACCAAATAAGCCATTCCCTTGAGACAAGCATTGCCATATCCTTTGGTAGGTTCGTCCACTACGATAGCTCCTGCCTTCATGGCATTTACCTTGGTGTCATCGTTAGAGTTGTTGTTACAGACGATGATTTCCTTGACTAATTCTTTTGGAATGTCTCTCACTACTTTCCCTACAGAGTTCTCCTCGTTGAAAGCTGGAATTATAACTGATATGTGAGGGTTATCCAAAATCTTCTTCATGCACTATTTTGCCTTTATTGTTGAAGGTTTTCCAAACACCCACTTTGGCGTTATTGAAGTAATTGCCTTTCAAAATTAATATTCCGTTTTCATATAAATGATAATAACCTTCCTTTTTACCAAAACGATATTCGCATTCTTCTATTAAGGTGTCATTTACGTATTTCTTTTCCCATCCATTTTGTTCTCCTTCGTAGAAGTTGGTCTCTGTGACCAAAGAACCATAGTAATTAAAGTATTTCCAAGTCCCTGTTTGAAGATTAGCAGAGTAATGACCGCATTCTTGGAGTTGACCGTTGTCATGAAAGTATTCCCACCATCCTTCTTTTAGTCCTAAAACATAGTTGCCTTGTGATGAAATGGTCTCATTGAGAAAGAATGTCTTGCAGTAACCGTGATAAACTGTGTCGTAAGCTGTACCGTAAAACTTTGTATTACCATTCTCGTGTTTTTCATGCACGAGTAGTATTTTTGATGAATCAATTACTACTGGAGACGTTATAGTTTTAGTGGGAGTAACAGGCTTGGAAGTGGTTATTTTATCGTCATTACAAGACCAACAAAAGGCAAGTAAACTAACTAAAGGAATAATATTTTTAAAAAATGATGTCATTAATTACTACAAAAATCGTCTAAAGTTTAAAATTCAGTAAATGAAGTACGTATTTATTTTTTTGCTAACGTTATTAACCCATTATTTTTTCTCACAAAGTGAGTCGGGTTTCTAGAAGAATGCTGACATTTTTTTTATGAAAAATGTAATTGATGCTACAGTTGATTACACTATTCTGAAAGAGAACACTACTGAATTGGAAGAGTTAATTTTCTTTATTGCGAATGCAGATACTAATTATTCAAGCAACAAAGCGTTTTTGATCAATGCATATAATTTACTTGTTATTAATAAAGTAGTGAGTAATTATCCATTGACTTCACCGCAAAGCCTTGAAGGATTTTTCACCACAAAGGATGTTGTGATAGGGAAAGAAAAAATGTCCATCAATGACATTGAAAATAAAATGATTCGTCCTATTTTTAATGATGCAAGGGTTCACTTTGCATTGGTTTGTGGCGCCAAAGGTTGTCCAGAAATCACCAATTTCGCCTATCAACCGGATAAAATAGATCAACAGCTGGAAAGTAAAACCATCTTAACACTAAATGACCCCAATTTTATCAAAGTCAATGTAGCAACGAATGAAGTGGGTATATCAGAAATTTTCAAATGGTATGCCGATGATTTTAAAACAGATACAAGTAATGTGTTGGATTATATACGGAAATATAGCAAGCAGGAAATTACAGACAATTATAAAATAACCTATTATCCTTATGATTGGAGTTTGAACAGTTACGGTTCACCAATTCTTATTTCAGCAGATGTTGACAGATCTAATATTCAAGTGTATACACCTTCTGTTATTCTGAAAAAAGGGCAAATCGAGTTGTCGTTTTTTAACAACCTTTACACACAAACAGCCTATAGGACAGGTGAAAGAAATAGGGTAGACTTGCCTACTAGAGATTCATATTTTGGATTATTATTGAGTGGATTATATGGCGTAAGTAAGAGCGGACGTTTTAATTTAGGAATGGACGTCAATATCAAGTCAGTTTTTATTGATCCATCTAAAGGAAGTCCTACCAATTTATTTGCATTTTCTGGTTCACGTAGTGAGCAAAGATCAGCCGTAACAGCATTTGGACCTAAGATTAAAATTAATCCTTTTAAGAAACTCAATAACCTGTCTATTCAATCTGCATTTTGGATTCCCGTTGCTGCGAGTAGTGAAGGAGATGGAGGAGGAAGACCTTGGTTGGATTATGAACGATTTACCTCTTGGACGCAAGTGTTTTATGACAAACCTTTAGGCATCAATTTTCAATTATGTGTAGAAATGGACTTGCTCTTCAGATTTTCCAAACCTGCTGATTCATATCTCAACAACCAGCACAAGACCAACACTTTTGGGGTGCCCTCCTCAGTATTTTTGAGTTACTTTGTCAATGCTAAAACTACCTTATACGCTATGACGCAATACGCTCCAACCATAGAGTATAATGCTAAGATTGGACCTGGAATCATCAGTGCCTCAGATTATGTACAAGCTGGATTAGGATTGAAGTATCAACTAAGCAGCGCTTTAAATCTAGAATTACTCTATACTAACTTCTTTACCTCTGCCAATGGTGGCGCAGGGAATACTTTTAATTTGGGAGTGAAGTTTATTAGATAGTTATCTTCAAACAAAAAAAACGGCTTAAGAGTAATCTTAAGCCGCTGTAATATAAAAATTGAAAAAGAAATTGCTGGTTTTAGTCAATTAAAGTGACTAAATCTTGTTTACTCTTTCTAACTTTTTTAAGGTTGACCAACCAATCTTTATCAGTATCTCTGTAACCAAGCGTTAGGATGACACAACTTCTTAAAACTTTCTCTCTTAGTCCTAATATTTCATCAAGCGCTGCCGGGCTGAATCCTTCTATAGGTGTGCTGTCTACTTCTTCAAATGCAGCGGCAGTGATGGCTTGAGAAAAAGCAATGTATGCCTGCTTAGCAGCATGATTAAAGTTTTCTTCAGCTTCTTTTTGGGGATAGTTTTTTAACAACATTTGGCGGTAATTTTCCCATCCTTCATTTTTAAAACCTCTTACTTCATTTGTCAAATCAAACATTTTGTTGATTCTATCTGCTGTATAAGTGTCCCAGGCTGCAAAAACTAACAAGTGGGAACAATCAGTAATAACAGATTGATTCCAAGCAATGGGTTTAATTTTTTCTTTGACCTCTTGATTTGTTATTACAAATACTTCGAAAGGTTGCAATCCACTTGAAGTAGGAGCGAGAGATATTGCTTCTATAATGTTATCCACCTTATCTTGAGGTACTTTTTTGCCGTTCATGGCTTTGGCAGCATAGCGCCAATTTAATTTATCTAATAATTCCATGTTTGTTTTAGTTTAGTTCTTTTAGTAATACTTTGACTGCTAGTTTTCCTAGTTCATTTGATGCCAATGGACTTGCTCCTGTAATAAGGTTTCGATCTACGCAAACTGTTTTATCTGACTTTGTATTTACTAAGTTAGCACCTAGGCTCTTAAGTTTTTCACTTAAGCCATATGGCATTTGTCCTGGTAAATAGCCTATCATAGGCGTTTTTTTGTCTATGGAATCAGGGAATACAGCCATATTGTATCCTTCATAAAGGAACTTCTGGTTATCCAAAGTTGTGGATAGTAAAGAACCTGGTCCGTGACAAAGTGTGATTGTAAATAGATCATTATCATGCGCCCATCGTAAAATTTTACCAACATTCTTATCTTCTGGTATGCCAAGCATAGCGCCATGACCTCCTGGAATAAAAACGGAAGAATATTCATCAATTGTATCAAATGATGCATCAATGAAATCTTGAAGTTTCACCGGTTTTTCCAAATGAGGTTTTAGTTCATTGTAAATCGCTTTAACATGATCATCTTTTTCTGGAAATGCCCACATTTCAAAAACAACTGGCTTACCAGTTGGTGTTGCAATTTCAAATTCAAAACCTGCATTTTTTAGATGTAACATGGGTAGTAAGGCTTCTACAGGATGATTACCAGTAGAAAACAACTTTCCATTTTGCATTTTTAAGTTTTTCTGTTCAGTAAAAATCACCAATATTTTGGACTTCTTTCCTTTGTATTTAGGATATGAAATGTGTTCAAAATCAGTTTTTTGAACAGTTGCTAACTTTAGAGCAAGTTTGGAAGGACTATAAGAACCATCAGATTCTAACTTGGGAGCAATCCCTAATAATTTTTTTAGCATAATATTTTGTGTCTTTTAATTTAGAACAAAAATATAGTGCCAATTTGGTATAAAAATTACCCTATGGTAAGAAAGTCATTTCTTGGCTCTATCAACTCTTATTCTACTCAAACTTTGCTGAGTTATCCCTAGAAAAGAAGCAATGTGATAGTTAGGAATATACTGTTCAAAATCAGGATATTGTTTTAAGAATAGGTCGTAACGCTCTGGAGCGGTTAGTTGTAATTGGTTTAGAATCCTCTTATGAAGACTAACCACATGTCTTTCTAAGTTTTTTCGCTGAAATGATTCAAATTCAGGAAACAAGGAATGAATTTTATCTAAAGCATCGGCACTAAACTCTATT
>CAJYBK010000220.1 GCA_913064955.1 uncultured Flavobacteriales bacterium | reverse complement strand
CGTACCAACCAAAATCGGAATCACTTGGTTTGAATACTGCTTGCGGAAACATTCAGGAATTATTCAAAAAGTATGGAGTAGATAATTTTGAAGATTTACAATACAAATTAAATGAAGCATTAATGCTCAAATATGATGTCGACAACTTGTCAGATCTGCAATTAGCCATGAAAAAGGAACGAATCGGAAAAATTGAAAATAAATTTGCGGGTGGAGAAGCCAGTTTTGATGATTTAAGGTATATGGTCTACAATACCAATGATTTGGGTTGGGCAAATTGTGATGCATTTAGTGAAGTGGCTGCTATCAACAAAACTCAATTGGGAGTTGGTATGGACAATATGAGTAATGTCGATGTTAAACTCGTATTCAAGGAAAGAAACATTATACTTTCACCAACCCTCATTGGAGAAAAGTTCTATTTTGAAAATGTTCCAAAAAATGAGAAAGTAATTGTGCTTGCAGTTAAAATGCAAAACAATCAACCTCAAATTTATATGGAAGAAAAAGAAATTGGTAATCAGGATATTCATGCCCAATTCCAAGATGTTACCATAAATGAATTAAAAAATAAACTCATAGCATTAGACATTTAGCAAATTCAACTTATACCTTTGTGGGTATGAATCTAATGAAATATAAACTTCTAGGTAGAACTGGTATAAGAGTTTCTGAACTTTGCTTAGGGACAATGACCTTTGGAACTGAATGGGGATGGGGAAGCGATAAAGCAGAATCTAAAAAGATATACGATACATTCGTAAAAAGAGGAGGAAACTTCTTTGATACTGCCAATGTCTATACGAAAGGAACCTCAGAGAAAATGTTAGGAGAATTTGTAAACCAAGATCGAGAAAACATGGTCATTGCATCAAAATACTCACTTTCTGAAGACGGCATAATTAACAAAGCAGGTAATCATCGTAAAAATATGATTCAAAGTGTTGAGCAATCTCTTAAGAATTTAGCAACTGATTATATTGATTTATACTATGTTCATGCTTGGGATTTTACTGTAAAGCCAGAGGAATTAATGAGAAACCTTGAATACTTAGTGGCGAGTGGAAAAGTACTAAGTATAGGGATCAGTGATACTCCTGCTTGGATTACGAGTAGATGCAATACCATAGCAGAACAAAGAGGATGGACTCCATTTTCTGCCTATCAAATAGAATATAGTCTAACTGAGCATACTGCAGATAGAGAAATCCTTCCTTGTGCAGCGGGTTATGACATGACTTTGTGCGGCTTTAGTCCTTTGGCTGCCGGCATGCTCTCTGGGAAATACAACAACCCTACGGACGAGCCAAGAAGAATGGATTTGAGAAAGTCTCATCGACTATCTGATAGAAACTTGGCTATTAGTAAGCAGCTAATTGATGTTTGCAAAGATTGGAATCTTTCACCTTCAGCAGTTGCATTAAAATGGACTATGAAGCAATTTAAGAACTCCTCTCCTATTTTCGGAGTTAGAACACATAAGCAACTATTAGAGAATCTTACTGTGCTTGATTTTGAATTGTCAACGGAGCAAATGAATCAGTTGAATTCAATTGCTGCAATTGAAGGAAATAATCCAAATTCCTTTTTAGAATTACCTCGCATTAAGGAGATTCTTTATGGAGATCAAAAAGATAGCATTGAATTCTAAAACACAACTAAAACTCATTGCTTGACATTAAAGAAATAAACAAACTTGCTATACCAGCAATACTTTACAACATCACAGAGCCATTAATAGGATTGGTGGATACTGCAGTTATTGGTCAAATGGAAGGTGATGTAACTTCCGCTCAAGCGGGAATTGGATTAGCTGCGGGCATCATTTCTACACTTGTTTGGGGGTTGGCTCAAATCAGAACAGCGGTTTCCGCTTTAATTAGTCAGTATTTAGGTAAGGACAAATTAGATCAGATAGCTTCATTAGTACCGCAGTCTCTAATATTCAGTGCATTGGTTGGTATCTTGTTTTGGATCATTACTGCTTTGTATTTTATTCCCATTGCCAATTTTCTTTTTATCAGCAAAAGCCCTTCAATTCTTTCGGATGCAGATGTATACTATCAGATAAGAGCAATAGGCCTTCCTTTCTCATTATTAATTGCTGGATTATTTGGTGTTTTTAGAGGTTTTCAAAATACTAGTTTAGCCATGTACGCAGCTTTCATAGGTGGAGGCTTGAATGTGATTTTGGACATCGTTCTGGTAAAATATTACCATCTTGGAATTGCAGGTGTAGCCTGGGCAAGTGTGGCATCTCAATTAGCGATGGTATTGGTTTGCTTATTTTTTCTAAAGCGTAAAACTCCTTTTCCATTAAAGCCAAAAAGAAAACTAAATCCTGAATTTAAAACCATGCTGATCATTTCTGGCAACATGCTTATTAGGACATTAGCCTTGAATGCAGCCTTTATTATTGCTTTGAGATATGCTAGCAAATATGGAGAAGCATCATTAGCTGCTTATGCTATTGGCATACAGATTTGGCTTTTTTCCTCTTTCTTCATTGATGGTTATTCAACAGCAGGAAATGCGATGGCGGGAAAATATTTAGGAGAGAGAAATCACGAAAAACTAAAAGCCTTAGTGATTAAACTGCTTAAGATAAATGTGATAGTTGCTTTGGGATTGGCTGCAACATACGCTGTACTTTATCCGTATCTAGGATCATGGTTCAACAATGATGTAGAAGTGTTACTTGTGTTTAACTCCTTCTTATGGCTTGTGATTTTGGCTCAACCATTGAATAGCATTGCTTTTACGATGGATGGCATTTTCAAGGGAATGGGTAAGGCTAAATTATTGAGAAACACTCTGATGATAGGATCTTTTCTAATTTTTCTACCTACTTTACTTTTGACAGATTATTTGGGTTGGGAAATCATGAGTATTTGGACTGCATTTGTTGCGTGGATGGCTTTCAGGGGAGGTACTTTAGTGTATTGGTTCTTTAAAAAAGTTTAAATCACCTCGCTTCAACAGTATAGCCTTGATTTCTTAATAGTTGAATAACTCCCAACTCTCCTCCTAAATGTGCTGCTCCTACTGCGATAAATGCTTTATCTCTTCTAATCAAAGGTAAAGCACGTTCTACCATAATCTTATTTCTGTTATTAATCAATAACTCATCAAACAAAGCTTTCATTTTCTCATCATCATTGTTCTCCTCTGATGTAAGTGTTAATAATAATTCCAGATCACCAGAAACATACGCTTCAAAAAGTTCATCCATGCTATTATCCATGATTCCCTTGCTTCGATCTTCAACCGTTTCAAAAAGCAATTTTGCTTGATATTTGTACGGAATGGCATCTAAAGCAGAAATTTGCTCTTCCGTTTTTTCTAATCCAATTACACTTTTGTTTTGGTCTTTCGCCATTTGTGCAAAATATAAATCTAAAGCTAGGTTTTGTTCCTTTCCTATTTCACCTGCAAATATCATTTGCGATGTGAGTATTGGAAGCATTCTATTAAATATAAAAATTGGCTGACCAATACTGTCTTTGAAGTATTGATCAAGGAAAGCGTATTGCTTTTTACTTAATAAATCCTTAATAGAAATATCGTCTTTCATCCACATCAGATTCATGACAGCCATTTGATTAATGCTATCTGGATTGAGTTCCATTATATAGATGTTGGATGCTTCAAATGCATCCATAACACCTTCTTTAAAATCAAACACGCGCTCATCCTGCACATGCATGGTCCCGTATAGATAGGAAGAAACCTTTAGTCCATTTCCTGATATTTCCCAAAAGAGACTTTTTTCTGCAGTCTGTGCGGTAAAATAGAATGGAATTAAAAGTAGTAAACTTGTAAAAAGTGAAATTTTCATAATGGGTAGTTATCAAATTCTTCTCCAAAAATAAGGAGTTAAAATTAAAACGACAGTAAAAAGTTCTAATCGGCCCATTAACATCAATAAAGACAACACCCATTTTCCAAGTGCCGGGAGCCCTGCAAATGTTCCCGAAGGACCAAAGTCACCAAGGCCAGGACCTACATTCCCTAAACTTGTTGCTACTGCGCTTATCGCCTCTACAAAATCAACCCCCATAGCAGTTATAATGACCGAACCTATTGTAAATATGAATAGATATAAGAATATAAAAGCCAGTAGGTTATAGATGATCACATTAGAAACAGGTTTCTTATTTAAGTGGACAGGAATTACTGCTTTGGGGTGTAATCTTCTTTTAAATTCCATCATCCCGTTTTTCATCAAAAGCACAATTCTCACGATCTTAATACCACCACTTGTACTACCAGCAGAAGCACCTGAAAACAGCATTAGAAAGAAAAGGAATTGAACAACTGGAACCCAGTTCATATAATCAGCTGTAGCATAACCTGTAGTTGTAATGATACTTACTACTTGAAACAATGAGACTCTAAAAACCTCTTCAAAAGTCATGGAAGGATTATAAAGAAAAAACATAAGTAATGTGGTCATTCCTATCACAGCAAAGCCATACCATTTGAATTCATCATTCTGCCATATATACTTTACCTTTCGTTTTAGAAGAAAGTACAATAGTGTAAAGTTGGTACCTGCAAAAAACATAAAAAACACAATTACATATTCCACAATCGGACTGTTAAAAGCTGCAATACTAGTATCTTGCGTGGAAAAGCCTCCAGTAGAATTAGTGGTCAATGCATGATTTATAGACTCGTAAAAATTCAACCCGCAAAGCATTAGAATGATTGTCTGAAGGACCGTAAGACCCAAATAGATCACCCATAATCTTTTCGCAGTCTCTTTTATCCTAGGATGTATTTTGTCTTTGGTGGGGCCAGGAGCCTCAGCCACAAACAGTTCCATCCCACCAATTCCTAGCATAGGCAAGATAGCAATGGTTAGCACAATGATACCCATACCGCCAATCCATTGTGTCATACTTCTCCAAAACAATAAAGACTCCGGTAATTCAGAAATACGATGTGTAGTATCACCACCTAAAATTGTTGCCCCAGTAGTAGTGAAACCCGACATGGTTTCAAAAAAAGCATCTGAAATACCTGGTATCCACCCTGATATAATATAAGGCAATGTTCCAAACAAAGACATGGACAACCAGCCCATGGCTACTATTAAAAATCCTTCTCGCTTCTTGATTTCATCGTTTTTATTGTCTTGGGTGTATAGTCGCAAAAATAAACCAACAATAAACGTGATTGAGCAAGAATAAATGAAAGTACTTATCATACCATCATTTTGATAATACAACGTAAACGGAATAGCCAAAGACATTAACACAGCATTAATCAAAATCAGAGATCCGACTACATGCAAAACGACTTTCCAGTTTATTAATCTTTTTGACATTGTTTATTGAAAATATTTTTCAACTTTAGAAATAGATTCAGTTAACGAGAACACCACTACTCTATCTCCAGCGATTAATTGAAAATTACCAAAAGGAATAAATCCTGAATTACCTCTAACTACTCCAGCAATAGTAGCAGTTTTTGGAAATGACATTTCCTTCAATGCACCTTGCGTAATTTTACTATTATCCTTTCCATTAAATTAAATGAT
>CAJYBK010000219.1 GCA_913064955.1 uncultured Flavobacteriales bacterium | reverse complement strand
TTTAGTTTGTCAGTTTGCGATTCAATAACCTTATTAAAACACTTATATAACAACAGATCTGTAGTTTATCGCAGCTGAATTTTAAATCCCCTTTATACCCCTGCACTCAGTTTCCGTTCAGTTAAGGTTTAAATGCTTCACTTTAAAATGTCGCACCGCTAACCAAGGAGGGCTTACAGCGATGGCTACCATAAAAGGGCGCTTAAAGGACTGGAATGAAGAGCAAGGCATCGGCATTATCACGGTTGCCGATAGTAAAGATGATATTCTGTTTGAATTAAAAGACTTTATTGCCAATCACCAGCCGCATCAGGGTGAGATGTTAATTTGCTCTCTCAGACCCACACTTGGTGGCCGATTACAGGCGTTCCGTGTACAGCCTACTGGGTTAGTCATGGGCGATTGTCGATTTAACCGCTTGCAGGCCAGTGACTGGTTACTTGCCGGCCTTCCATTTATTTTTAGTCTTTTAGCGGCGATTTTTTCCCTGATTCCACTGCTTGCTTATCTCGTTTTTTCTGCAGCATCCATGATGACGATCTATCAGGATCACAACAAAAAAACCGGTCGTTTTTCTGTATCTGACTGGCAACTACTGATTGCAGAATTACTGGGTGGTTGGCCGGGTAGCCTAGTGGCTCAAGCGGCACTTAACCACCACTGTCCGACCCGGGCATATCAACGACTCACCACCCCAATACGCTATTTGCACATGATTATTTGGTTGATAACAATCACCAGTTGGATGCTACTAGCACATTAAGCTACGTCCAGCATCCCTTGTTCTTTGATAAAGCGAATGATCTCTGGCAACCCCTTACCCTCTTTCAAATTGGTAAAGACATATGGGGATGCTGGCCTCATGCGCTTTGTATCTGATCCATGACGTTAAGATCTGCACCCACATAAGGTGCTAAATCAATTTTATTGATAATCAACAAGTAGGTTTTTTTGAGCAAATAAAAAATTATGTTCAAGGTGATGATGTAAGGTCTATCAACTGGAAAGCAACCAGTAGGAAAGGTGAACTAATGGTCAATCAATACCAGGAAGAAAGATCTCAACAAGTTTACTGTGTGATTGACAAAAGTAGATCTATGCGAATGCCATTTGAAGGTCTTACTTTACTTGACCATTCTATCAACTCTGCTCTAGTGCTTTCTAATATTATTCTAAGAAAAGGAGATAAAGCAGGAGTTATAACTTTCTCTGACAAACTAGGTGCGCAGGTTCCTGCTGAAAGCACTGCAAATCAGTTGAGAAGAATAATGGACACGTTATACAATCAGAAAACTAAATTCATGGAATCCAACTATGAAAGATTGTATTACGGAACCAGAAATGTTATTAAAGGTAGAAGTATGATTTTACTTTTCACCAACTTTGAAAGTATGTACGCACTAAAGCGAAACATCCATTTGATGCGGAAAATTAACCAACAGCACCTATTGGTCGTAGTATTCTTTGAAAATACAGAAATCGCATCTGTTGCGGAGATGGAAACCAAAAATGTAAAGGAAATTTACTTTAAAACACTTTCCAGAAAATTTGCATTGGAAAAAGAATTGATCGCATTTGAATTGAGAAAATATGGAATCCAAAGTATCCTAACCAAACCTCAAGACCTTTCTGTGAATACAATTAACAAGTACCTTGAAATGAAATCAAGAGGAATGTTGTAATAACACTTGGTATTATTCTACTGTAGAAATTAGCCAAAATTCTAGTTTTTATAGACTAAATCACCCTTTTCTAACCAAAAACCTAAGAATATCAATAATAGTGGTAATTCTTTGACCCGTTCTCAGCACTTTCCGACTACCTTGCCTTCATTACATATTTACCTAGCATGCAGAATTATTGCTAAAACATTACAACATGGCAATTTTACTGATAATAATCATTCACTGGTACGCATCACTTTTTTTTCAGACATTCTTCTTACACAGGTATGCAGCACATGGTATGTTCACCATGAGTAAAAGATGGGAGAAGGTATTTTACATTGGCACTTTTTTGTGTCAAGGTTCTTCCTACTTGAGTCCATATGCTTACGGTGTAATGCATCGCTTACATCATGCTCACACCGACACTGAGAAAGACCCACATTCTCCTACTTACGATTCCAATGTATTCAAAATGATGTGGCGTTCTGCACGTGTTTTTCAGAATATTTTCGATTTTAAGGACAAGGTAGATCCACAATACACAGATGGCGTCCCAAATTGGAGAAAGTTTGATGTTTTTGCGAGTCACTGGGTTACCAGAGTATTATGGATAGCAGCATACACCACATTTTATTTCTTTTTTGCTACAGAATGGTGGATGTTTCTTTTCCTTCCTTTCCATTTCATTTCAGGTCCAATTCATGGAGCCATAATCAATTGGTTTGCGCATAAATACGGATATACGAATTATAAGGTTGAAAACACCTCCAAAAATTTACTACCGTTTGACTTCTTGATGATGGGAGAAGGTTACCACAATAACCACCATAAAAATGCCACTAGTGCTAATTTTGGCTCCCGATGGTTTGAATTGGATCCTGCTTACCCTTTCATAATATTATTCAATAAGTTGCATATAATCGCATTGAAAAAATAACTTTTAAAAGTTCACAATCTTCAATCCTTTAATTGCCTTTGTATATCAATGCAAATAACCTTTGCTACCTTGCTCATTAATTCCTACCTTTGCATCCCTAAATTTTTGATTATATAAACATTACAATATATGAAGTTATCAGAATTCGAATTTGAACTACCCGCAGAATTATTAGCAGAGTACCCAACTCCAGAAAGAGATGAGTCTCGCTTAATGGTTGTTAACAGAGCGGAAGGTACAATAGAGCACAAGCAGTTTAAAGATGTAATCGACTATTTTGATGACGGTGATGTTTTTGTACTTAATAATACCAAAGTTTTTCCTGCAAGAATGTATGGAAACAAAGAAAAAACTGGTGCTAGAATTGAAGTATTTCTATTAAGAGAATTGAATAGAGAGAGTCTTCTTTGGGATGTATTAGTTGATCCAGCAAGAAAAATCAGAATTGGAAACAAATTGTATTTTGGTGAAAATGATGATTTAGTTGCTGAGGTTATTGACAATACTACTTCCAGAGGTAGAACTTTGAGATTCCTTTTTGACGGACCATACGAAGAGTTCAAAAGAAGAATTACTTATTTGGGTGAAACACCCCTTCCTAAGTATATCTCCAGAGCTAATGAAGCTTCTGATGAAGAAAGATACCAAACAATTTTTGCCAAGCATGAAGGAGCAGTTGCTGCACCTACCGCTGGATTACACTTCAGCAAGCACTTGATGAAGAGATTGGAAATCAAAGGAATTGAATTTGCAGAATCTACACTTCACGTTGGATTAGGCACATTTAGATCTGTAGAGGTTGAAGATTTGACTAAGCACAAAATGGATTCAGAGCAACTAATCATTGAGCAACCATGTTGCGATATGGTGAATGATGCAAAAGCCAAAAAGAAAAAAGTATGTGCTGTTGGAACAACAGTAATGAGAGCTTTAGAAACTACGGTTTCTGTGGACAATCAATTGAATACTTTCAATGGATGGACTAACAAGTTTATTTTCCCTCCTTATGAATTTGGTATTGCGGATGCAATGATTACCAACTTCCATACACCAAAATCAACATTATTAATGATGGTATCGGCATTTGGTGGTTATGACTTAATCATGAAAGCATACGCTGAAGCAATTAAAGAAAAATATCGTTTTTACTCTTACGGAGATGCGATGTTGATTATATAACGACAAACGATTATTCGAAAAACGATTTAACGACTCTTTAATCTAGGTGATACTTTGATTAAAGGGTCGTTTTGCAAAAAAGACATTTCAAAATGGAAGCAAAAAAGGTAGACATTCGTCAACTTGACCTGGAAGAGTTGAAAGCTTATTTTACAGAAATAGGAGAAAAAGCCTTCCGAGCAAAACAAGTTTATGAATGGTTATGGAAAAAAGGTGCCACCACTTTTGAAGAAATGACTAACCTATCCAAAGATGTCAGAGAAAACTTAAACAATCATTTTGAAATTCGTTTTCTAACTATTGAGGAGTTCCAAAAAAGTGATGATCGCACCATCAAAAGTGCGTTTAAATTAGCAGATGGCGCTGTTGTAGAAGGTGTGCTTATTCCAACTTCCAAAAGAATGACTGCTTGCATCTCCACTCAAGTAGGTTGCAGTCTTTCCTGTGACTTTTGCGCTACTGGGAAATTGAAAAGAATGCGAAACCTCAACGCTGATGAGATTTATGACCAAGTTGTAAAAATCAGTAAACAAGCAGAGGAGCATTATAACATTCCACTTTCCAGCATTGTATATATGGGAATGGGTGAACCATTGCTCAATTATAAGAACGTTTTACAATCCATTCACCATATTACATCAGCAGATGGATTGGGGATGTCTCCTAAAAGAATAACCATTTCTACTGCCGGAATTGCTAAAATGATTAAACAATTAGGCGATGATGAAGTAAGATTCAACCTTGCTGTATCATTACATGCTGCCAATGATGAGAAGCGAAGTAAAATAATGCCAATTAATGATAGTAACACACTCGAAGCATTAGCAGATGCGTTGATTTACTTTCATGAAAAAACCGGCACCAGAATTACATACGAATACATCATTTTCAAAGATTTTAACGATGAAATTCAAGATGCTGCCGAACTTGCGGAGTTCTGCAAGCATGTTCCTTGCAAAATCAACATCATAGAATATAATAGCATTGATGGTGGCATCTACCAACAAGCAGACCCTAAAAAAGTGGATGCTTTTGCTGATTATCTTGAAGAAAGAAATATCATTGTAAATATCAGAAGAAGTAGAGGTAAAGATATTGATGCGGCCTGTGGGCAGTTAGCCAATAAAAACGGGGTAGCTTAATATTGGACACTTTTATTCAGATTAGGTTCCTTTTAATAATTACTGCGAGTACTTTTGTTTCAATATAAAGACTTGATGAATCGACTTTCACATATAATTGTAGCATTTCTTATGGTACTACTTACCACGAATACTTATGCTCAAAAAAGTCATGACACCATAAATTCAGAGAAAATGAAAATAGAAATTTGGAGTGATATCATGTGTCCGTTTTGTTATATCGGCAAAAGACACCTAGAGGCAGCATTGGAAGATTTTCCAGGAAAAGAAAACATAGAAATAGTCTGGAAGAGTTTTCAGTTAAATCCTAATTTACCAGAAAAGGCGGACAGCAATCAAACTTCCTATGAGTATATAGCCCAGTCAAAAGGAATTTCTCTAGAACAATCCAAATCAATGCATGAAGGCGCTGTAAACATGGCAAAAAATGCTGGACTTAATTTTGATTTTGACAAAGCACTAATCACCAATTCAATGAAAGCTCACAGAATTTTGCAAATGGCAAAATCAAAAGGGCTGGGTGACGAAATGAAAGAAACATTTCTAAATGCATACTTTGTAGAAGGAAAAGATTTAAGTAATAATCAAGTTCTTATTTCACTGGGAAAAGAAATTGGCCTTACTGAAGACGCAAT
>CAJYBK010000218.1 GCA_913064955.1 uncultured Flavobacteriales bacterium | reverse complement strand
CGTAATTGTTGGAATATTCGTATTAGGACAATCGCCATTGGTGGTATAAGCAACGTCATAGATACCGGGTGAACTAGCACGTACATCAATCTTCCCAGAAAGTAGATTTATACTCATTCCGCCTGGAGTGGATGAAAATGTTCCTCCAGAAAAACCTGTTATAACGGGAGATGGATCTGTGTCTGTAACGCAATAAGCACTCTGTGAAAAAGCAAAACTTGCATCATCAAAATCTCTTAAAAAGAAATTTTGAATACTTGTGTTTGGACATGCCCCTGCCGTAGTATAGGTAATACTATAGTTACCTGTTGAACTCCCACTCAAATCAACTTCGCCACTTGCAGCATACAATATTAAACCTGTTGGAATAGACGAAAAATCACCTCCTGATAATCCTGTTATTGTTGGTAGTGGATCAGTTCCTGCTGTACAGAAATTGTTTGAAGAATAAGAAAAATTCGCATTGTCTAAATTGTTAATATTAACAACCTGAGTTTTAGAGTTTGGACACTCATTTCCAACAGAATAAATTACATTATAAGTACCAACTGTACTTGCGCTTAAATCAATCACTCCTGTAAACGGATTCAATGAAAGACCTGCAGGTGTTGCAGAAAATGTACCTCCTGTCAACCCAGTAATAGTAGGAGACGGATCAGACCCTGAAACACAATAATCAATTGAAGCATAACTAAAGTCGGCATCAGTCGTATCCAAAACAATAATAGACTGAGTGCTTGAATTAGGACAAGTTCCACCCGTGGTATATGTTACAGTATAAACTTCTGAAGTCGATTCGCTCAAGTCAATTGTGCCTGTACTAGTATTGATATCTAACCCAGCTGGAGTTGATGAATATGTTCCTCCATTTAGTCCTATCACATTTGGCGAAGGATCAACATCCTCTACACAATATTCTACGGCATCATAGTTAAACGTAGCATCATCAGCAGGAATAACTTCTACATTTTGCGTACTTGAATTCATACAATCCCCAGCAGTAGTATACGTGATTGTATATACACCTGGATTACTAGATCCCGTATTGATATATCCATTGTTTTGTTGCATCGACAAACCTGCAGGAGATGCAGAGAAAGCGCCACTTGTTAATCCTGTAATGGTAGGTAATGCATCAGTAGAAAACGCACAATAAGTTGCTGCTGCGTAATTAAAACTAGCATCATCCAAACTGCTCAAAATAATACTTTGTGTATATGTGTTTGGACAACTCCCTGATGTTGTATAAGTTACATCATAAGTATTGACAGCACTTGAAGCAATTGTTATTAAACCTGTTGAATTATTGATTGTTAATCCAGCAGGAGTACTTGAGAAAGCTCCGCCACTTAAGCCGGTAATTGTAGGTGTTGGATCTACACTAGTAATACAATAATTATTCTTAGAATAATTGAAGGTCGCATTATCTAAGTTACTTACAGTAAAAGGAAATGTACTCGTATTTGGGCAACTCCCTGATGTTGTATAAATAACTGAATAATTAGTTGGCGCACTTGCACTTAAATCAATTAGCCCAGAACTACTATTTACAGCTAATCCTATTGGCGAAGATGAAAATGTTCCTCCGGTTAGACCTGTAATTGTAACTGAAGGATCGGAACCTGACAGGCAATAACTTCCTGCAGGATAACTAAAACCTGCATCATCTAAATTACTTATCGTGAAACTTTGTGAAAATGTGGCTGGGCAAGCATCCGTTGTCGTATAAGTTAAATTATAAGTTTGCACTGTACTTGCGCTAATATCAATTAGACCACTACTTGGAGAAATAGACAATCCAGCCGGAGTGGCTGAAAAATCACCTGAAGCATTAGTATTTGGAATTGGATCTGATTCGTTAATGCAAAAAGTTGTTTTACCATAATCATAAGTTGCGTCATCCACATCAAATACTTCAAGACTAAAATTTGTGGTTACCGGGCAAGCTCCGTTTGTAGTATAGAATACATTGTAAAAACTAGGTGTGGAAGCGCTTAAATCAATTAGTCCAGAACTTCCATTTAATACCAAGCCATTAGTTGAAGTATATGTCCCCCCTGCCAATCCTGTAACTGTAGGTGTTGGGTCAGTACCATCAGCACAATAAACTGCAGCGGCATAAGAAAATGAGCCGTCATCAGCATTACTAATAGTAATCGAATGAGAACCAACATTTGCGCAGTTTCCTGAGGTGGTATAATATAATGTGTATGTCCCAGACAAACTGGCACTTACGTCTATAATACCGTTTGAAGGGTCAACAACAAGGTTAGTTGAAGATGCAGAAAATGTACCTCCAGGCACACCACTAATAGTTGGTATTGGGTCACTACCTGATTTACAAAACGAAGTAGCCCCATAAGTATAAGTGACATCATCTAGACTAGTAATACTCATACTCAAGGTAAAACTCGCAGCACAAGGACCTAAAGTTGTGTATGTAACATCATAAATGCCCGGTGTACTGGCACTATTATCAATCCTACCTGTGGTTGAATTTAAGGAAAGTCCTGCTGGTGTGGAACTAAAAGTCCCGCCTGCTTCACCTGATATATTTGGAATTGTATCAGCGTCTTGAATACAATATGAACTTGAATTATACGAAAAACTAGCGTCTTTGAAATTTGTCGTAAGCGATACAGAATCCCAAATTGCGCCATCAGCAAAAACACAACCGCCTTCACCTCTCACGTAATATTTTCTTGTTCCTTGCAAAGGAGTAAATGTATACGGACTTGTATAGGCGGTATCAAGAATTTCTCCACCAACATCATCTTTATAGATTATCCAAAAAGCAGCATCATTAAGCGCACCAGCAAATGCAAGAATGGCATCATCCCCATAGCAACTTGCAGTTTGCGTAACCGAGATATCTACAGAATCAGGATTGTTGCAAGAGGATTTCGTTATGTACAATGAATGATTTATCGCATCAGTGCCACATAAATCCAAATTCAAAGAGACATTATAATTACCATTTGTAGGGGCAGTAAAGGTTATTTCACCATCATCATTACAGCCATAACTACTAAATTGAATTGAGTTACCTAGAGTGTCTCTAAGCGTTAAGCTTGTATTTGCTGGGTCTGAGCAAGCGTCAATGATATAAGTTGTGTTCGCAACAATATTATTTAGCGTAACATATTGACCAGCCTTAACTGTTGACGAAATTAATGTCCTTGTATTGGCCACTAAAGGAGTTGTATTGTAAGTAGAGTGAGCAGTACCCAATGGACAATAAGATGTGTCTTTTTCTAAATATAAATCATGATCAACAAGGTCGGAACCACATGAGGCTAAATTTAGTTGCACAAAATATATACCTGAAGCTGGCGCTATAAAAGTTATTTTACCATCATTTCCGCAACCATTATCATTAAAGGCTATGTTCGATTTTGTTGAATCAAAAAGGGTTAGATTAGTATTGGCAGGATCAGTGCAGACATCTAGTATATAAGTATACTCTGCTTCTAGGTTCTCTAACGTAATATATTCCCCAGCGCTTATAGTATCATTAATTTTTGTTCTTACACCAATTGGAAGAGATGACGCATCATAAGCGCCAATTGAATCACCAATGGGACATTGTGCAAAACTACTTTGCGTAACAAACTGCATCAAAAATGTAAGCAGAAATAACTTAAAAAATGATCTTACAGTTTTCTTAATGCTATTCATATAGAGGTAAATTTATTATAACTTAAAATTAATCTTGCACAGAATAAATCCATGGTTTACCAACGTAAATACTCTTTGTATCAATTTTCTTTACACGTTTCAATTCCTTCTGTGCATCTTCGACAGACCTCGTTTTCACTGTGTAAATTAAATACCATGTTTCCGCATCATTTCGAACAATCATAGTTGTTTCTTTATACTCTCTAGCAATTATGGTTTGATACTTTTTGGCACTTTTAATAGTTTTAGTGGCTCCAATCACCACAAACTTATCTCCGTTTTCTTTTAATGATTCTTGCCCTAATTCCTCCGAAGCAGAATTTGCATTCAAATTAATATTTGATTCCGTATTTACGTTTGAATTTGACGATTGATTTTTCTGACTTGCTTTCCATTCTTCCAATTCCTTAGTTAACTCTAGTTTAAGTTCGTCCAAGCCAAAAACCTTATTCTTCAATTCTTCCTTTTGCTTTTCTAATTCACTTTTTAGAGATTCGTTTTGCTTTTCCAAATAATCTGTTTTCTCGTAAAGTTCATTGTTTTGTTGTTCTAATTTATCCAACCTTTTATTAGGTATTTTAGTTCCTGAACCACCTTGACCGCCAAGAATATTAATACCTAAAATTACTTCATGTGTTCCAGTATTATACTTTGAAATTTCATTTGACGATATCCCATAAGCATATCCAATAGTTACTTGATTTGCAATAACTGCACCTATACCAGCCGAATAACCAACCTTATGTTTATACCTCAGTGTTAACCATGCCATGTCATCAAACTTGGTAGTTATGTTTCCATCAAATACGAAAGGTAATCCTTTTGCACTTTTTGCTAGAATTGAAGGTTGGATCAACCACTTGCTTTCACCAAGTTTAATATCATACATAGCGTTCAAATAGTAATGATGTATATTTCGATACACTAATTCATTTGAAGTAGAAGTGTTTTCATAATGGAAGTTGCTTGGTATTAAATTCTGAGCGGAAAAGCCAAGGGTAAAACCCTGAATGGTATATATAAATCCCGCTGCTCCATCAAAATTAGTGCTATTTTGTTTGTTACTAAAAATCAAAGATTCAGTATTATCTTCCGCAATTATTTTATCAAATAATACTCTATTTTGTAAAAATCCAGCTTCTAGACCAAATCTAATAGATTGAACCTTTCCAATTTTAAATTGATATGAATATGACAAATAACCACCTGTTCTTCCCAAAATGTTTACTTCATCATTAATCAATTTAAATCCAAGACCATACTTGTCTTTTTTAAATGATTTATCAAAAGTGAATAATTGTGTTTCAGGTGCTCCACTAAAGTCAGACCATTGTTTGTGATAGTCTAAGAATATTTTTGTCCCAGAAACTCCAGCTGAAGCAGGGTTGTAAAAATATGGATTGGCTAAGTAATGTTCTAAATCAGGAGTTTGCTGACCCAAAACAAATGAATTCCCCGCAACTACTAATATGATTGCTAATATTAAATTCTTCATCTAATTCTTATTTATTTCTTAAAACTGTAAGACCACCTTTATAAACTTTCTCCTGATTCGGAACAGAAATGATGTAATAATAAGTTCCATCAGGTAATTGATCCGTTCCTGAAACTCCATTCCAATCATTTTGGTAATCTGTTGTCTTTAAAATTTCATTCCCCCATCGATCATAAATATAAACTGTAGCGGCAGCATAGTTTTCTATGTTTCCAATAACCCAGTTGTCATTCGATCCATTTCCATCAGGTGTAATTAAATTATTAACTTGAAGTATAAAATCGTCTATCACTTCGATTTTAATACTATCACTACCAACACATCCATTTCCATCTGTAACAGTTAATGTATAAATTGTTTCCTCTGTTGGCTTTGCTGTAGGATTAGA